>CALDFS010000353.1 GCA_937942105.1 uncultured Ruminococcus sp.
CTTGTCTGGTGACCGAAATGTACACCTGCTTCAAGAAGCTGTTTCATTGATACTACTGCCATTGTAGTAACCTCCTATGGTTTTTAAAATTTTAATCCTCCGCGCAGGTTAGCTTGCTTTCACCCGAAATATTCCGGGAACCACGGCAAAACCATACGCGTGCGAATTGCGGTAATATTATAGCACTATACTTTCTAATTTGCAATAGTTTTTGCAAAAATTTTTGAAATATTTTCTTAAAATCAGTTTTGCGGAGGCTCTGGCGGGCGATTATTATCATTAGGTTCACCACCCGGGAATCCGTCCATCGAGCCGCCCATGCCTACCTGACCGTATACGCTCAGATAATCGTCTACAGTAAGCTTAACGCTGTCCCCTCCCGAGTATTTTCCGCCGGAATATACGCTGTCAACATTCTCTCCGCCGGAATACTTTCCGCCGTAGGATACGGTATATTCCTCGCCGGTAACCAGCATCGGAGATGAGAACACGATATTTTCAGCGGCATTCTCTGTAATGAAGGTAAAGCTTTCGCCGTTGCCTGAAATATTGATATATTTCTCCGGTTCCACCGTGCTGTCAAATGTAACTGAAATGCAGTTCTGAGTCAGATTGTCGGGAGCCTGAGCCATATTTCTGGCACCGTATGCCAGCAGCGTTCCGCCGGTAAGGTAGAAGTCGCCGTTATAATCGATAGCACCGTCAGCACCTGAAGAAGGACCTGCTATAATCAGAGTGCCGCCGGAAAGATAGATATTGCCGTTTGAATCCACACCATCGCCGTCGGCGTTGACATAGACATATCCGCCGGAGATGTTTATGGAGTTATCCGGGTTCGCTGCAAAGTCGCCGCCAAAGCCGTCGAAGCCCTGATGGTCTGAGCCGCCTGCGGCATTTATACCGTCTGACTTTGAGTTGACATATACCGTTCCGCCGGAAATATCCACAGACATTCCTTCCAGACCCTCGCGGCACATGGTAACAACTACCGTTCCGCCGGAAACATTAACTGCGCTGTCGGAATGAAGGGCATCGTCCCCCGAAAGGATATTTATAACTCCACCGCTTACGGTGAGATTTCCTGCAACATTGAAAGCATCGTCAGCGCAGTCAAAATATGCAGCGCCGCCCTTGAAGTCAACGTAGCCCTGATTGCACTTTATGCCCTTCTGACTGCCGTCCGTCTCGGCAAATGCTCCACCACCGGTTTTTACAAGTATCGAACAGTTGTCCACGGTAAGTCCTGTTTCTACCTGGATACCGTCCCCGCCGGCAGTTACGTTGATATTGGAATTTGTAAACATCGCGTATCCAAGCGCAGGGTCTTTATCCTGAGTTGAGCGAAGACCGTCATTAGCGGCGGTGACATTTACGGTAGAATTCTGAATGGTAAGGCTGTCCTTGCCGTTTATGCCGTTATTTTTGGCTTCAACGTTGACGGTGGTGTTTACTATCTTAAGAGTGTCCTTTCCTATGATTCCGGAGGAATAGTTGCCCTTTGCGGTTATCGAACCGGTTCCGCGAATGATAAGGTCCGCCTTGCTGAAGATTGCGGCATTCGGCTCGCTTTCCACTGAATCGCAGAAATCAAGGCTGAAATCGTAATCGCTGCCGTCTGTAAAGACGTTTTCGGTCTTACCGTTTGCGATAAGGGTAACGCTTGAAGCCTTATAAACATAGAGCGGTGAGCTGTTTGCACAGGTGATATTGACGCCGTTCAAAACAAGTACAACATCCTCGCCCTTGGCGTTTACAACTACTCTGCCGTTTGAAAGGGTTCCAGAAAGCTCGTATACGCCGCCGCGGCTGATTAACACGTATCCGCCGTCTGCACGTGCGCCTGCGCCGTCAACAGAAGCTTCTGCTCCGTTAAAGGTGATTTTAGTAGTGCCGGTTTCGTTTACTTCCTGAACGGGAGCAGTAGCGTCCGGCATGGCCGCTGCATCCAAAAGGATCTTATAGGTCGTGCTGTCAGCAGGTGTAAGCTCATCGAGATTGGCAACAGGATTGTTTCCGCCGGGATTATCGCCGTTTGTTTTTCCGCCTTTATCCCCTTTTGAAACAAGATAGATTGCTAAAATTATGATTACCGCCAAAAGCAGCAATGCTATGAGTGCCTTCAGATTATTGTTTTTTCTTCTTTTTCTACCGCCGCTTGATTTCATGATATCATTACATCCGTCCTGCAAAAATACAGGACGCTCCTTTCTGCAAATATCCGATTAAATCATTTTAATTATACATTCAAAAGCTTTCTCAGTCAATTATAAACATCAAAATTTAATGAAATATTAATCAAACCAACACATCCTGCACTGATAACTCAATGCAGTTTTTGCCGTTTTTCTTAGCTGTAATCACTTCGTTTGCAACGATAGAGCGCAGTTTGTATTTATTCTTTAACAGTTCCATTCGTTTGCTCTCCTCTGAGATATTTGCTATATATTTTTTCGCATATTAAGCTCTTTTTCAAGCACATCAGCAAAGCGCTGAATATCAGGTCCGAGCTTTGCGGCATAATCAAGTATTTTCTGATTACAAATATAATCCTTTGGTGATATGCGCACCTTCAGCGCGGCTTCCAGGGCGCTTTTTACCGGACACAGGTCATTATCCAGCGCCCACTGACCGGCAGAAGTCTTTGATATTACCTTTCCGTATCGCAAAGTGTAAATTCCCCGCGCAATATCCAAAAGCCAGCCGAAGGAATAAAAGCTTTTACCTGTTATCTGAGCGTACCTGCGGATAGCTTCGCAGTGCTTTTTGACATCACGATAAAAATCGGCGTATTCAGGTGATTTCAGGCTGGAACGGACATCATTGCCGCAAAGAAGCCTTCCGTTTTCTAAAAGCTCTGCCATACAAAAGCTGTCAAACTGATACTCGTCCGTTATCCTCTGCCCGCTTGTTCCCCAGTAAACCACGCAGTCTGGCTCTTTAGAGATAAACGCCGAAAGAGCGAGCATTCCGCCCTCGAACGAACGGTAGTAGGGGTTTTCCGGCTCTTCTTCCAGAAGCTTTTGCCTTAAACCAACAAGCTTTTCCGCCTGACTAAAAGAAATAGGCTTTTGAGTAAGCGCAAGAATATCGATATCGCTCCAGCCCAGCCTGAAATCATTCAGGACCGAAGAGCCATACAGATAAATCGACGGACGATCATCTGCAAGTATTTCGTTGATTGCAGCCGTCATTTTTCGCATTGCCTTTTGGCGGAAGTACTGCTCCCTTGTGATAAGCAGCTCAATAATACCGCTTTCCCTGCGATATTCAGCGAATCCAGCCGAAAGGTGCGTTTTTACTGCTGAATTGCGATTATCCTCAAAACAATTATGTACAGCTTCCGCATTCATATCCTCAAAAGTATGCTTCAAAAGCAACCAAAGCGCCTTGACTGCATAGCCCCTTCCACGATATTTCGCTTCGATAACTATGCCCATCTCATACCAATTATCATCTTTGCTTTTGTGAACGTTGACCTCTCCGATAAATTCGCCGTCCCGCTCGTGAACGACATAAGCATAAAATCGTTCAGGCTCCTGATCGATGAAATAATCATACCAATCCGCCCATTTCTGTTCAGGAAAAGCTATACACCCGGTTTCTTTATCATAACCTTCAAAATCTATATCATAGCCCTTGTTGTAGCTCATGGTATCAGAATCCTGCATGATTTTTTGGCGATACCAAAGCTCTTTGTATTCAGGGATATGCAGCTTCAACATCTCGTTCATATTATAACAGCCCTTCACACAATCATATAGCAGCCTATTTATTACGAAGGCTTTTTAGCCTTATTGGCATACATCATGGTATCTGCCCTTGTAAATGCACGATTTACCGCGTTAACTTCTGACCTGTCAACAAACGAATAGCCATATGATACGCTGAACGGCGGTTCGCCTTCCTGAATACCATCCAGAGCTTTTAGCTTATCAGCAATCTTGTCCCTATCAGCTCCT
>CALDFS010000354.1 GCA_937942105.1 uncultured Ruminococcus sp.
AAAAACGATATTTTCGGTGCAGGCACTCAGAAAGCCGTGAACAATATACTCAAATCCCACGGCTTTTCGCAAAACGGCATAGCAGGCAAAAAGTTCATTGACCTCATTGGCAATGAACTTCTAAAATAACCACAAACCATAGCCACACTTGTAGGGGCGAACAACGTTCGCCCGCATATCTTGATACCAATGCCCAAATATAAGCACATAAAAAAGGCTGTACCCTTACGGATACAGCCTTGATTGCTATGCAAAATTTATTAAACCAACTGAATGATAGCCATTTCAGCAGCGTCGCCACGACGTGGTCCGATCTTGATGATCTTTGTATAGCCGCCGTTTCTGCCCTCATATGAAGGTGCAATATTGTCAAACAGCTTCTTAGCTACGTCTTCCTTAGTTACATAAGAAAGTACCTGACGCTTTGAGTGAAGGTCGCCTGCCTTGCCGAGAGTAATCATTTTCTCAGTCATAGCAGCAACTTCCTTAGCTCTTGTTACAGTGGTTTCAATCTTACCGTTTTCGAGAAGATAAGTAACCATAGCTCTGAGCATTGCTTTTCTCTGGTCGCTTGTTCTGCCCAATTTTCTTGCGCCTGGCATAGATACTCACTCCTTACTTTTACTATGTGTTATTCCTCTTCGTAGCTCATTTCGAGGCCTAAAGAAGCTAACTTCTCCTTAACCTCGTCGAACGACTTCTTACCGAGGTTTCTAACCTTCATCATTTCTTCCTCGGATTTCTCTATCAGATCGTTTACAGTGTTGATTCCCGCTCTCTTCAAGCAGTTGAAGGATCTAACCGACAAGTCAAGTTCCTCAATGGTCATCTCAAGGACTTTATCCTTGGACTTATTGTCCTTCTCAGCCAAAATCTCATCAACACTTGTCTCTTCAGAAAGGTTGATAAACAGATTCAGATGCTCGTTGAGGAGTTTGGCTGCCATGGAAACGGCTTCCTTTGCGGATATAACGCCGTCCGTCCATACCTCTAATGTGAGTTTGTCGTAATCGGTTATCTGTCCAACACGGGTGTTTTCAACCGTATAGTTTACTTTGAGTACAGGGGTGTAAATACTGTCAACGGCGATAATACCAATGGGTGCATTTGCCATGAGCGCCTTGTTCTTCTCGGCGGAAACATATCCGCGTCCCTTATCAAGAACAATCTCCATGTAAAGCTTGGCACCGGTATCCAGAGTTGCAATGTGCATATCGGGAACTAAGATCTCGACCTCAGAATCGGTCTTGATATCGCCTGCGGTGACCTCGCACTCGCCCTCCGCTTCGATGTAAACTGTCTTCGGACCGTCGCAGTAGAGCTTTGCTGTAAGTCCCTTAAGGTTCAGAACGATTTCCGCAACATCTTCCTTAACTCCGGGAATTGTTGATAATTCGTGCTGTACGCCGTCGATCTTGATAGATGTTACGGCTACGCCCGGGAGAGATGAAAGCAATACACGTCTAAGGCTGTTGCCAATAGTCGTACCGTAGCCGCGCTCCAAAGGCTCTAAAACAAACTTACCGTATGTTCCGTTACTTTTAAGCTCGACTGTTTCAATATCCGGCTTTTCGATTTTTTCCAGCATTATAGCCTCCATTTCTTATCGGTAATCCGCTGTGCCGCTTAATCTATTATGATAGCATCCTGCATCAGCGGACAAAATGCCCTCCCGCCTATGACCGGCTTATAGCTGAGCAGGCATATCACCATATGTGAACGCTGCCCAGGCTGTAAGCAAGATGAACTCAAAAACTGATTATTTGGAGTACAACTCGACGATCATGTGCTCTTCTACTTCGTAATCAAGGTCTTCCTTAACCGGCAGTCTTGTTACCTTTGCGGTAAGGTTCTCCTTATCAACTTCGAGCCATGTGGGGATAAGTCTTCCGTTGGTAGCCTCAACGATTTCCTTGAACTTAACGCTCTTCTTGGAATTTTCACGCAATGCGATAACGTCGCCGACCTTAACTCTGTAGGAAGGAATATCAACTCTTGCGCCGTTTACGTTGAAGTGACCGTGAGAAACGAGCTGTCTTGCTTCACGTCTTGTGGTGGAAAGACCCATTCTGTAAGCAACGTTGTCAAGTCTGAGTTCGAGCAGAGTCAGAAGGTTTGCACCGGCCTGACCTTCCATCTTTTCAGCCTTCTCATAAATGTGTCTGAACTGCTTCTCAAGAACGCCGTAGATGAACTTAAGCTTCTGCTTTTCCTTTAACTGACGTGCGTATTCTGATTCTTTCTTTCTAACGTTTGCCTTGGGGTCTCTTTTAGTTTCCTTGGCAACGCCCATAACCATAGGGCTGATGCCTAAAGCCTTACACTTTTTAAGTATAGGTTCCTTGTTTAAAGCCATAATAACTTTCCTCCGTTTTTAATAAATATCAGGTTCTGTGATATCCTCAGAAGCCTACGCTTAGAGATATCTGTCCCGACGCCGAGTAAACTTTGGTAAACTCGGTTGCTTATAAATGCATAATAGCGTATAAACTATACGCGGCGGCGCTTGGGAGGACGGCAGCCATTGTGAGGTATAGGAGTAACATCCTTGATAAGTCTTACCTCAAGCTCCTCAGACTGCAACGCTCTGATAGCTGCTTCTCTTCCCTGACCGGGTCCCTTAACGTAAACCTCAACGATCTTAAGACCATGCTCCTTAGCTGCTCTTGCTGCGGTTTCGGCAGCGGTCTGAGCTGCGAACGGAGTGGACTTCTTAGAGCCTCTGAATCCCAAGCCTCCTGCGGAAGCCCATGAGATTGCGTTGCCCTGCATATCGGTGATGGTAACGATGGTGTTGTTGAATGTGGACTGGATATGAACCTGTCCCTGTTCAATGTTCTTTCTTTCTCTGCGGCGGCGAACGGTTGTAACCTTCTTGCCCTTAGTATTCTGAGCCATGTTCTATATCCCTCCTTACTTCTTCTTATTTGCGATAGTCTTCTTGGGTCCCTTGCGGGTTCTCGCATTGGTCTTGGTTCTCTGACCTCTTACGGGAAGTCCTCTGCGGTGACGTGTACCGCGGTAGCAACCAACCTCAATAAGTCTCTTGATGTTGAGCTGAACTTCTCTTCTCTTGTCGCCCTCAACAATAAGATGCTTGTCGATATATTCACGCAACTTGGCAACATCATCCTCAGAAAGGTCCTTAACTCTGATATCAGGGTCAACGCCGGTTTCCTTGCAGATCTTAGTTGCCGTAGGCTGACCTATGCCGTAGATGTAGGTGAGAGCCGCTTCGATTCTCTTATCTCTGGGCAGGTCTATACTTGCTATACGAGCCATATTTTTATGGGCACCTCCATTTTTCGTTTTTATCCCTGACGCTGCTTGTGCTTGGGGTTAGAGCAAATGACCATTACCTTGCCTTTGCGTCTTATAACCTTGCACTTTTCGCACATGGGTTTAACTGAAGGTCTTACTTTCATTGGAAATTCCTCCTTCAAATGATCGCGGATTGCTTTTACAATTCGCTATTGTGATTGATTCCTATTTAGATCTCCAGGTGATTCTGCCCTTAGTCAGATCATAAGGAGACATCTCGACCGTAACCTTATCGCCGGGAACGATTCTTATATGGTTCACACCCAGCTTTCCGGATACATAGGCGAGAATCTTGTGACCGTTTGCAAGCTCAACCTGGAACTTTGCACTCGGAAGCGCTTCTAAAACGGTGCCTTCAAGTTCAATTACATCTTCCTTTGACATTAATAAAATATCCCTCTCTTCTCGTCCGGTCGTTTCAGGCTTTGCTTTCCGGGCCTTGGGTCGAAAGCTCTGAAATAAGCCTTTTTAGTTTTTTGTTGGTCAGCCCGGCAATCTCTATCCGCTTGCCGACAGGTGAAATGTGTTTTACATTCTTTCGCTTGGGCTTTTCAAGCATATGCTCTTTGCCGTCCGCGATAAAAACGAAGCGGTCCTCGGCTTCTACTGCAACGTAATAGCCGCCTTGATCTCTGCCTGCAAGTGATTTTACCACCGTGCCTTCGGGTATATTCACAAACGCCGTCATAATAATCATTCCGGCAGGGTAAGAATTACCGCACCGTCCGGCGTAATTGCGATTGTGTGCTCAAAATGAGCTGCTAACGACCCGTCGCGGGTCTTAACGGTCCAGCCGTCAGAAAGAGTTCTTACTGCGGGCTTTCCAAGCGTTATCATCGGCTCAATGGCTATTACCATGCCCGGC
The DNA here is from genome assembly GCA_937942105.1 of uncultured Ruminococcus sp. Classification (GTDB taxonomy): domain Bacteria; phylum Bacillota; class Clostridia; order Oscillospirales; family Ruminococcaceae; genus Faeciplasma. Next base: position 4,187 of record CALDFS010000354.1, read on the forward strand.
AGAAGCCTTGGACCGTGACCTGCCCGCCCGAAGTTCGGAACCTCCGGCTCCTCGTGAAGCTCTGCTCCAACGCCGTGACCTACATATTCACGGACAACTCCGAACCCTCTTGACTCATTATACTCCTGGATCGCTGCCGAAAGATCTCCTATTCTGACGCCCGGCTTTGCCATTTTTATTGCAAGCATCAGGCTTTCCTCAGTCGAAGCAAGAAGCCTTTGTGCATCCTCGCTGACTTCGCCAACCTTAAAGGTTTTTGTTGAGTCGCCGTGGAAGCCGTCTATATACGCTCCAACGTCCACCGACACAATATCGCCTTCATGCAGCTTTATATTCGGCGAGGGTATTCCGTGGATAACGGTATCGTTCACCGAAATGCAGGCTGAACCGGGATATCCGGCATAGCCCAGAAACGATGGCTTAGCCCCGTGGGAGGTGATGTAGTTGTGAACAACCTTATCAAGCTCCTTGGTGCTCATGCCGGCATGAATGGCATTGCCTGCCGCAATTAATGAGCCGGCGGTTATCGCGCCGGCGCGGCGCATTTTTTCGAGATCCTTTGATGATTTAATGCTTATCACTTTTTATCACGCTTCCAGTGCTTCGAGCGTAAGCTTAGAAGTCTGCGCAACCTCTTCCTGACCGATAACGGTAGTAAGCTTGCCCTGAGCGAAGTAGAAATCCTTTAAGGGCGCGGTCTTCTCGTGGTAAACGCGAAGTCTGTCCAGAACGGTTGCAGGCTCATCGTCCTTACGGATGACGGTTCTGCCTCCGCAGGCGTCACATATTCCTTCAACCTTGGTTGGCTTAAAGTCAACATGGTAGGAATTTCCGCATCTCTCGCAGACGCGTCTGCCGCTAAGGCGCTTTGCAATCGTTTCATCGGGAACATATATCTCGATTACCTTGTCGATGGTAACGCCCATTCTGTCAAGTGCCTCCGCCTGAGGAACAGTGCGGGGGAAGCCGTCTAAAATAAAGCCGTTCTTGCAGTCGTCCTCAGCAATCCTGTCCTTCAGGATGCCTATAACAACGTCATCGGGGACCAGTGCGCCCGCATCCATATAGCTCTTTGCGGCAAGACCGCTCGGAGTGCCGTTTTTAACTGCTTCTCTTAACATATTTCCGGTCGAGATTGCGGGGATTCCCTTGGCGTTGCATATAACCTCCGCCTGAGTGCCCTTGCCTGCTCCCGGAGCGCCTAATAATATAAGATTCATACTATTTCCTGCCTTTCCTCAAAAAAGCTGCCCCGCCCGGGGATTATCCGGGCTGATGTTTATGGGGAAGGTCCGGCGGCTGCTTAAAACAGCTGCCGAACTCAGGCTCACCGATTACTCTAAGAATCCCTTGTGATGACGCATCATCATCTGAGATTCAAGCTGACGTACAGTCTCTAAAGCGACGCTTACAACGATAAGTATTGAAGTACCGCCCAAAGCCAGGTTTCCAACGCCGGTTATCTGAGCAAAGATGATCGGGAATATAGCCACAACGCCCAGGAACAGAGCGCCGACAAGAATCAGCTTGGAAAGGATTCTTGTAATATAATCAGCAGTGGGCTGTCCGGGTCTGATACCGGGAATACCGCCGTTGTTCTGACGAAGATTATTGGCTATCTCAACAGGATTATACTGAATGGAAACATAGAAGTAACTGAACAGGATTATAAGGATGAAGTAAATCGTCGCATACACAGGATGAGTGTAGCTGAACACCCTGAACAGTCCCGCCCAGAAGGGCTTCTGCTGAGTTTCCTGACTCATAAACATCTGAATGGTCTGAGGTATGGACAGGAAGGACATTGCAAAGATTATTGGAAGTACGCCCGCCATAGCTATCTTTATAGGCAGATAGGAGGACTGACCGCCATACATCTTTCTTCCTACAACACGCTTAGCGTACTGAATCGGAAGTCTTCTTTCGGCATTGTCCATGAAAATGATGAATGCAATCATCAGAACGAAGATGACTATGATTATCGGAATAAGAGCAATTCTTAAGGGTTCGCCTGTTTCGGCAAGAACCTTGAAGGTTGCACCGAACGAGGTGGGGATTTCAGCAATGATACCTGCAAACAGGAGCATTGAAATACCGTTGCCGATTCCGTTCTTATCGATAAGCGAGCCGAGCCAGATAACCAGCATACCGCCTGCTGTGAAGCAGCTTACAATTACTACTGCCGCCAGAACCATTGAAAGCCCTGTGGTGTAGGAAAGCGCGCCCTGATTTCTCAAGGTCAGGTAGTATGCGATCGACTGGAACAGCGCGATGCCGAGCGTTGTCCACTTGGTGATTTTATTAAGAGTTGCTCTTCCTGCTTCGCCTTCCTTTGCAAGTCTTTCCAAAGCAGGAATTGCAAAGGTCAGAAGCTGAATGATAATCTGTGCGTTGATATAGGGTGAGATTGAAAGGCACAAAAGCGTTGCTCTTCCAAAGGTGCCGCCCGAAAGGGTGTTCAGATAAGCGAAAATGTTGTTGCTTCCGCTTATCATTTCAGATATTACTGATGAATCCAGGAACGGAACGGGAACATAACCGCCCAGTCTGTAGATTACGATGATAATCAAGGTGTAAAACAGCTTCTTGCGGATTTCAGGTACCTTCCAGGCATTTCGCAATGTTTCAAACACTTTATATCACCTCTGCCTCTCCGCCGGCTTTCTCAATCTTTTCCTTAGCGGAAGCAGAGTAAGCAGCTGCCTTAACGGTAAGCTTCTTTGTAAGCTCTCCGTTGCCCAAAACCTTGATACCGTTGCCGCAGTCCTTAACAACTCCGGCAGCTACCAAAAGCTCACCGTCGACTACAGTACCGTCAACGAATTTTTCAAGGTCGGAAACGTTGATTGCCGTATACTTAGCTGCAAAAATATTGTTGAAGCCTCTCTTAGGGATTCTTCTTGCAAGTCTGGTCTGACCGCCTTCAAAGCCGGGTCTTACACCGCCGCCCGAACGCGCGTTCTGACCTTTATGTCCTTTTCCCGCCGTCTTGCCCCATCCGGAGCCGTGTCCTCTGCCGATTCTTTTGGAATCCTTAGTAGAGCCAACGGCAGGAGCCAATTCGTGCAATTTCATTAATTCGCACCTCCTTGTTTTATGCTTCGGTAACTTTGATCAGGTGTACGATCTTATTAATCTTACCTTTTGTCTGTGCGTTATCGGGCTGAACCGTAACGTCACCGATTTTGCGAAGACCTAAGGCGTTAGCTGTAGCAATCTGATCCTTGAGTCTGCCGTTAAGGCTCTTTACGAGCTCAATTTTTACGGATGCCATAACTTAACCCTCCTTAGAATATTTCCTCAACAGTCTTGCCTCTCTTTGCTGCTACCTGTTCAGCAGACTTGAGTGAAGCCAAACCGTTGAATGTTGCTCTTACGACGTTGCAGGGATTGTTGGATCTAAGCGACTTTGTTCTTATATCCTTGATTCCGGCAGCCTCGATTACGGAACGAACAGGACCGCCTGCGATAACTCCGGTACCGGCAGCAGCAGGTCTCATCAAAACTCTGCCTGCGCCGTATGCACCGACGATTTCGTGGGGGATGGTTGTTCCTCTAAGTGAAACTTTGATAAGGTTTTTCTTAGCGTCTGCGATACCTTTTCTTATCGCGTCGGTAACTTCGCCCGACTTTCCGATACCGAAGCCTACTGTGCCGTTTCCGTCTCCGACAACTATAAGTGCCGAGAACTTCATTATACGGCCGCCCTTAACAGTCTTAGATACGCGGTTAATTGCTACAACCTTTTCGGTAAGTTCCATTGATGAAGCATCTATTAAAGCCAAAACAATTACCTCCTTTTAGAACTTAAGTCCGCCTTCGCGGGCGCCTTCTGCCAAAGCCTGAACACGTCCGTGATAAACATAACCGCCTCTGTCGAATACGACTTCTTCGATTCCCTTTTCCTTGCAGGCGCTTGCCAGCATCTCGCCGACCTTCTTAGCACCTTCAACGTTGCCGCCGTTGCCTTCAAAGCCCTTTTCCATGCTTGAAGCGGCGCAGAGAGTGGTACCGGTGACATCATCTATAACCTGAGCATAGATGTGCTTAGCGGAGCGGAATACATTAAGACGCGGGCAAGCGGCAGTTCCGGAAACCTTTGCTCTGACTCTTGCGTGTCTGTGGGCTCTTGCCTTTGCTCTGTCAACTAATTTAACCATAGCTTGTTACTCTCCTTATTTACTTCTTTGCGCCTTTACCGGCCTTACCTTCCTTGCGGATGATAACCTCGCCGTCATAGCGGATACCCTTGCCCTTATAAGGCTCAGGAGGACGCTTTGCGCGTACTTCGCAGGCAAACTGACCTACCTTCTGCTTGTCTATACCGCTTACTATTATCTGGTTGGGCTGAGGAACCTCAAGCTTGATATCCTCGTTCTCAGATACTATTACCTGATGCGAGAAGCCAAGGTTCAGAACAACGTTTTTGCCCTGCTTTGCAGCTCTGTAACCAACGCCTTCGATAATAAGCGTTTTGGAAAATCCGTGCATAACACCCTCAACCATGTTGTTAACGAGTGTTCTTGTAAGTCCGTGAAGGGCCTTGGATTCCTGCTCGTCGTTCGGGCGGGAAACGTGAACAACGCCGTCCTGAACGTCAACAGTAAGACCGTCATGGAACTTTTGAGTAAGAGTTCCCTTGGGACCCTTAACCGTTACGACGTTTCCGTCCGCAACGGTAACAGTAACTCCGGCAGGAACGCTAATGGGTTTCAAACCTATTCTTGACATCTCAAATTAGCCTCCTTACCAGACGAATGCGAGAATTTCACCGCCGACGCCAAGCTCTCTGGCCTTCTTGTCGGTAACGATTCCCTTTGAAGTGGAAACGATCGCAACGCCTAAGCCCTTCATAACCTTGGGCATATCCTCACAGCTGGAATAGATTCTAAGACCTGGCTTAGAAACTCTTCTTATGCCGGAGATGACCGGTGTTCTGTTCTCGTCATATTTAAGTGTGATTCTTATAATACCCTGCTTACCGTCCTCAACGATCTGATAGGACTTGATGTAACCCTCATTAAGAAGGATTTCAACAATCGCCTTTTTCACGTTGGAAGCAGGAATGTCTACTGTAGCATGCTTTGCTGAGCTTGCATTGCGAATTCTTGTCAACAAATCAGCTATCGTATCAGTAATCTGCATACCGTTTTGCCTCCTTTGCTGAAATTTTACCAGCTTGCCTTCTTAACACCCGGAATCTGACCGTCATGAGCCAATTTTCTGAAGCAGATACGGCAAACGCCGAACTTTCTCAGATAGGCATGAGGTCTTCCGCATATCTTGCATCTGTTGTAAGCACGAGTTGAGTACTTTGGCTGCGCCTGCTGTTTTAATATCATCGACTTTTTAGCCATTTATCGTATCCTCCTCTTACTTTGCGAACGGAGCGCCGAGCAAGCTTAAAAGCTCCTTGGCCTCTTCGTCGGTCTTTGCGGTTGTGATGAAGTTAACATCCATACCGCGAACCTTATCTACCTTGTCGAACTCGATTTCAGGGAATATAAGCTGTTCCTTGATGCCGGTCGAATAGTTGCCTCTGCCGTCGAACGAGTTGCCGTTGATACCCTTGAAGTCACGTACACGGGGGAACGCAACGTTGAAGAGCCTGTCAATGAACTCATACATCTTGTCGCCTCTTAAGGTAACCTTAACGCCGATGGGCATGCCCTCTCTGAGCTTAAAGTTAGCGACAGACTTCTTGGCTTTGCAAACGATAGGCTTCTGACCTGTGATAGCTGCAAGGTCGCCCATAACAGCGTCGATAACCTTGGAGTTCTCCTTAGCTTCGCCGCACGCAACGTTTATAACAACCTTGTCGAGCTTGGGGATCTGCATAACGTTCTTATAGCCGAACTTCTTCATAAGTGCAGGAGCTATTTCGCTGACATATATATCCTTTAATCTAGCCATACTTCTCCTCCTACTTAATCTCAGCACCGCAGTGCTTGCAAACTCTTACCTTGTTTCCGTCACCGTCGAGCTTAACGCCGGTTCTTACGCCCTTATCGCACTTGGGGCAAACTAAAGCTACCTTGCAGGAATACATAGCGGCCTCAGCCTTAACGATTCCGCCGGCTTCGCCCTGTCTGCGGGGCTTGATCGACTTGGTTGCAATATTGCAGCCCTCAACAATGACCTTTCCTTCCTTAG
>CALDFS010000355.1 GCA_937942105.1 uncultured Ruminococcus sp.
CGGGAAGTGGATCTCCCCACTTGTCGATGGCGATGCCGCCCATATCCACGTCGGTATAGTTAAATGTATGGGAGAAGCGCTTTGCAACGCCGTCAAGCACCTTTACCGCCTGATTCACTATTTCGGGACCTATGCCGTCGCCCCTGATTAAAGCTATATTCTTAACCATTGTTTTTCTCCTTGATTGAATTGAGCAGTCCGCCCGCCTTGATTATATTCTGGATGAACGGCGGGAATGGCTGGGCTTTGAAGGTCTTGCCCTTGGTGATATCCTTAATCTCGCCGCTGTCAAAGTCGATTTCTACCTGATCATTTGCTTCTATTTCGTTGCAGGCTTCCTCACACTCTAAAATCGGCAAACCTATATTTATGGCGTTGCGGTAGAAAATGCGCGCAAAGCTCTTTGCGATTACGCATCCGGTGCCGCAGGTCTTAATAACCAGCGGAGCGTGTTCGCGGGAGGAGCCGCAGCCGAAGTTCCAGCCGGCTACCATTATATCACCTGTCGAAACGTTCTTGACAAACTCGGTGTCGATATCCTCCATGCAATGGGCAGCAAGCTCGCGCGCGTTGGAGGTATTCAAGTATCTTGCGGGGATGATAACGTCGGTATCCACATTGTCGCCGTATTTAAAAACTTTTCCCTTGGTGTTCATATCTTCATCCTCCTCGATATCAGAGCTTATACTCAGTGATGTATCCCGCCAGCGCACTTGCGGCGGCGGTCGCCGGGGAAGCAAGGTAAACCTCGCTGTCAACGTGGCCCATTCTTCCAACAAAGTTGCGGTTGGTTGTGGCTATGCATCTCTCACCTGCCGCTAAAATACCCATATATCCGCCCAGGCAGGGGCCGCAGGTCGGGGTTGATACCACCGCACCCGAATCAATAAACGAGGTGACATATCCGCGCTCAACACATTCGCGGTAAATAGCCATTGTCGCCGGAATGATTATGCAGCGCACACCGGGGGCTATCTTCTTGCCGTTGAGCACATTGTAGGCGGCTTCCATATCCTCCATTCGTCCATTGGTGCAGCTTCCTATAACCACCTGGTCAATCTTTATGTCGTTAAGCTCCGAGGCGGGTTTGGTGTTTTCGGGAAGATGCGGGCAGCTGACTGTCGGGGTGATGTCGCTCAAATTTATGTCGATAACGCGCTCGTACTCGGCGTCTGGGTCGGCTTCAAACACCCTTGGCTCGCGCTCGCAGCGGTCCTGCATGTACTCTAAGGTGATATCATCAACCGGGAAAATGCCGTTCTTTGCGCCAGCTTCTATTGCCATGTTGCATATGCAAAGGCGGTCGTCCATCGATAAGGACTTCACGCCATCACCGCAGAACTCCATACTTTTATATAGTGCGCCGTCAACGCCTATCATGCCTATTATTGTAAGTATAACGTCCTTGCCGCTGCAATTTGCGGGAAGGCTTCCCGAAAGGTTGAATTTAATCGCGGACGGCACCTTGAACCATGCCATGCCGGTGGCCATGCCCGCCGCCATATCGGTGGAGCCTACGCCGGTCGAAAACGCTCCCAAAGCGCCGTAGGTGCAGGTGTGGCTGTCCGCGCCGATAATGCAGTCGCCGGCGGTCACAACGCCCTGCTCGGGCAGAAGGGCGTGTTCAATTCCCATCTTTCCAACATCGTAGAAGTGGCTGATTCCGTGGCAGCCCGCAAATTCGCGGCACTGCTTCGACTGCTCAGCCGCCTTTATGTCCTTGTTGGGGACAAAGTGGTCGAGCACTATCGCAATTCTGTTCTTATCGAAAACGCCTGTGAAGCCCGATTTTGTAAATTCGTTCACCGCCACAGGGGTGGTAATGTCGTTGCCAAGCACTATATCAAGCTTGGCGTTTATAAGCTGACCTGCGCAAACGCTTTCCAAGCCAGCGTGTGCCGCCAGAATTTTCTGAGTCATCGTCATTCCCACAACGTTAGCTTCCTTTCCTTGTTCTATTTGTTAAAGGCATTGTGGAAGGCGTTCAAAAGGGCATCCGCGCTGGCGTGGATGATATCGGTGTTGGTTCCGGCGCCCCAGCTGAGGGTTCCATTTTCGTCCCTTATTCCGATATACGCTACTGCCACGCTCTTAGAGCCTTCCTCCTGCATGCTGTGCTCGGTGTAAACCAAAAGCTCATAGGTCTTGCCGGTGAATTTCTTCAAGCCGTTGCTCACAGCGTCTAAGGTGCCGTTTCCGGTTGCGGTGACAACGGTCTTTTCGTTGTTTTTAACAAAGGTGATATCCGCCTGAATCTCCTTGCCCTTGCGGATAAAGTGCATCTCGGCGATATCCACCGACTTGTTTTCTATGAAGTAATGGTCCTTGAAAATCTTAAGTATCTCGTCAACCTTCAGCTCCTTATGCTCATGGTCGGAAACCGACTTGCACAGATAGCTCAGATTTTCCCTCATGCCGGATGGCAAAACATATCCATAGCTCTGCTCCAGCAGATAGCCGATGCCGCCCTTGCCGCTCTGCGAGTTCACTCGTATAACGTCAGCATCATATGTGCGGCTGATGTCGTGCGGGTCTATCGGTATGTAGGGAACGTTCCACTGGCTAAGTCCCTTCTCCTCGCGGTATTTCATACCCTTTGCTATAGCGTCCTGATGGCTGCCCGAGAATGCTGCGAACACCAAAGCACCCGCATAGGGTGATCTCTCATAAACGTGCATTCTGGTGCACTCCTCATACACGCTTACAAGGTGGGGCATATCCGAGAAATCAAGCTTGGGGTCAACGCCGTGGCTATACATATTCATTGCAAGGGTTACTATATCCACATTTCCGGTTCTTTCGCCGTTGCCGAAGAGGGTTCCTTCCACCCTGTCAGCGCCCGCTAAAATTGCAAGCTCGGTATCCGCAACTCCTGTTCCCCTGTCGTTATGCGGATGGAGTGAAAGGGTGACATGCTCGCGGTATTTCAAATTCTCGCTGATATATTCCACCTGCGATGCGTAAACATGCGGCAGGCTCATTTCAACCGTCACAGGAAGGTTGATTATAACGTTATTAGTCTCACTCGGCTCCAATATATCCAGTACCTCGTTGCAGACTTCAAGTGCGTATTCCGGCTCGGTTCCGGTAAAGCTCTCGGGCGAGTACTCAAAGCGGAAGTTGCCCTCGTACTCGGCGGCTAACTTCTTGACTAACTTTGCGCCGTCGGTAGCTATCTTCATTATCTCTTCCTTGGACTTGCGGAAGACCTGCTCGCGCTGAACAACGCTTACCGAATTGTAGAAGTGGATGATAGCCGAGGGCGCGCCCTTGCAGGCCTCAAAGGTCTTTCTGATGATATGCTCGCGGCACTGTGTCAGCACCTGAACGGTGACGTCCTGCGGAATCATGTTGTTGTCTATAAGTGTGCGCAGGAATTCGTATTCCGTTTCGCTTGCTGCTGGGAAGCCTACCTCTATTTCCTTAAAGCCTACTTCTAAAAGCATCTGATAAAACTTTAGTTTCTCTTCAAGATTCATGGGTATAACAAGGCTCTGGTTGCCGTCTCTCATATCCACAGAGCACCATACCGGCGGCTTTTCGATATGATCCTTTTCCACCCACTTGTTGTGAGTGCCGGGTGCGGGGAAATATCCCACTTTGTACTTTGAAGCGTCCATCATAATACATTTCTCCTTAAAATATTTTTTCGAGGCTTGCCCTGAAGCGGCAATAAAAAATCCGCCCCAAAGCAATATTACTTTGAGACGGGTGCATATAATCATATGTTTTTCGGCTTTGCCGATAAACTTTGCATCCGCGGTACCACTCAAATTGCCGGATTACCGCCCGAAAATCTCGCTCTCGGACGTCTTCACCGACCACCTCTTGGGATCTAACAATCCCTTTGCGTTTACGCAGCTTCACGTGTGACTCTAATTATACTATATAAATAGCATGTTCAAATCACCGGCTCGGAAGGGAGCAGAAATTCGCGCGATCAGGCGCGAATTTCATACAGTTCGCTTACGCGAACTTATGGGTTTGCGCCTTGGTGGAAGTATGATGTCTGCAAGCAGACATCCTGCACCGACACGAATTATAAAAGAACGCTGCAACCGGCTTTCACCCTGCCCGGCTCTCTGAATGCCAACGGATTCTTTTCCAATCTTCGTCATTGCCTTTATATTTTTATTCATTATAGCATTAAAGCGGTGAGTTGTCAACTGTTGAAAGTGTATAAAAGTTTGCAAAATACAAAGCGTTTTATCTACAAATATATCCCCCCTTGACTTTCTGATTAACTTGCTATATAGTGATATCATTACCATAAGTAATATTATAAAGGAGCGATTATCATGACCGAACACAGGCTTCCCGGCTCTCCGACCGTGTATTACATAAGCGGAACGCAGCACGCAGAATGGGTGCTGTTTTTGCATGCCGCCTTTGCAGACCACACTATGTTCCGCTCTCAGGTCGAGTATTTTAAGGATAAATACAACGTGCTGACCATCGACATGATCGGTCACGGCAAATCTGTCGAAGCGAAAAAGGGCGATTCCATTGCCATGACTGCCGACTGGATAAAGGCGATTTTTGAAAGGGAAGGTATAGACAAGGCACACATCGTTGGAATATCGCTCGGGGCGGTGATTGCTCAGAATTTTGCCGGAAAATATCCCGAAGCGGTAAGCTCGCTTGCCTGCTTCGGCGGGTATGACATCAACAATTTTGACCCGAAGCTGCAAAAGGAAAACAGCTCGCATCAGACCGGAATCATGTTTAAGGCTGTATTTTCAATGAAATGGTTTGCACAAGCTAACAAAAGGATTTGCGCTTATACCGAAAAAGCGCAGGAGGAATTTTATAATATCAACATAAGGTTCCCTAAAAAGTCGTTTATGTATCTTGCAGGGCTTGGCAAGCTTGCCGGCACAAGCGCTCCGGCGCCGAGAAGCTATCCTTTGATGATAGGCTGCGGGCGGCATGATATCCCATCCGAGCTTGACATCATAGATGAATGGAAAAAGCGCGAGCCGGAATGTGAAGCTGTCATATTTGACGGCGCAGGGCATTGCGTCAATATGGACGTTCCGGAGGAGTTTAATAAAATCATGGAGCGGTTCTGGGAAAAAATCTAAAAAATCTTTAAAAAAGCTATTGACAAATGCATATTAATGTGATATCATTTTGATATCACGAAAGAACAAACAGTTCCCACGTGAATCATACTATATTAAAGGTGGAAATTGAAATGACAGAAAAAGTTTTAGGCGCAAAGAAAAACGGTATGAAGGTGCTGTTTTTAACACTTGTTCTCTGGCTGGGTGCGATCGCACTGACTATATTCTCCGGAATCAGTCTGGATGGCGGCGCAAATAAGGTTGTATTCATTCCTCTTTTGGTAATCGGAATCGTCTGGACTCTTTTGGGCTGGATTCCATTTGCCGGTCTTAAGGTCTTGAAGCCGCAGGAGGCTTTGGTTTTAACCCTGTTCGGCAAATATATCGGCACACTTAAGGGCGATGGCTTCTATTACGTCAACCCCTTCTGCTCGTCGTTCAACCCAGCAGCAAAGACCAAGCTCAACCAGTCCGGCGATGTTGACGGCGCTGCAAAAACTTCTCCCATAGTTGTAAATGCCGCAGCAGCGGGTACTGTTGAGATGACAAGCAACAAGATATCCCTGAAAATTATGACCCTTAACAACTCCCGCCAGAAGATCAACGACTGCCTTGGCAACCCCATTGAAATAGGCATAGCGGTTATGTGGCGAGTTGTTGACACTGCAAAGGCTGTCTTCAACGTTGATAACTATAAGGAGTACCTCAGCCTGCAATGCGACTCTGCCCTGCGCGAGATAGTCAAGGTCTATCCTTATGATGTAGCGCCGAACGTTGACACCACCGGCGACGGCGTTGCAGACGAAGGAAGCCTTCGCGGTTCGAGCGAAATCGTTGTAAGAAGAATCAAGGAAGAAATTCAGAAGAGGGTCAACGAGGCCGGGCTTGAAATTGTAGAAGCAAGAATAACCTACCTTGCATATGCCCCCGAAATCGCAGCTGTAATGCTTCAGCGCCAGCAGGCTTCAGCCATCATCGACGCAAGGAAGATGATTGTTGACGGTGCTGTGGGCATGGTTGAAATGGCTTTGGAAAGACTTAATCAGGGCGGAATGGTAGAACTGGATGAAGAAAGAAAAGCGGCTATGGTATCAAATCTTCTGGTAGTTCTGTGTGGAAATCACGATGCTCAGCCCATCGTGAACTCGGGAAGCCTTTACTAAATAATGGCTGATAAAAAGCAAATCCCTTTAAGAGTATCGGAAAAGCTCTACAACGCCCTTGCCGCTTGGGCTGAGGATGATTTCCGCTCCATAAACGGACAAATTGAATATCTCCTCACCGAATGCGTTAAACAGCGCAAAAAGGACGGTAAGTATGTTGGAGAGGAGATAGACGCACCCTTGGATATCAAGATTGAATCTGAACCGAACAAATAATAGCAGCAGCACCCGCCTTGAAATCAGGCAGGTGCTGTTTCACATCAAAGTATCAAAAGCAAAGACATAAAAAGTTCGCCAGCCTTTCAAGGCTGCAGGG
>CALDFS010000356.1 GCA_937942105.1 uncultured Ruminococcus sp.
AGCTTGTTGAAATAGGCATACCGGTGGTTATGGCAATAAACATGATGGATATAGTCGAGAAAAACGGCGACAGAATCGACACCGACGTTCTTTCAAAGGAGTTCGGATGCAGAGTTCTTACCATCTCGGCGGTGCGTGAGCAGGGGCTTATAGACGCCGCTCTTGCCGCCGTTGAAGCCGCCAAGGAAGCAACGCCAATGCCGATTCACCGCTTTTCGGGCGTTGTTGAGCATGCCCTTGCCCACATCGAGGAGGCAACCGTTCACAACAGCCTGCCGCTGGATCAGCAGAGATGGTATGCCGTAAAGCTTTTTGAAAGGGACGAGCGGGTTCGCGCTTTGCTTAAGCTCTCGGAAAACGCGCTTAATCACATTGAGGACGATATAATCCTTGCCGAAGCCGAGCTTGACGACGACGCCGAAAGCATAATCATCAGCCAGCGATACAACTACATTGAAGACGTTATATCCCGCTGCTATAAGAAAAAATACAACGGCTTGACCCCTTCCGAGCGGATTGACAGGGTTGTTACCAACCGATTCTTAGCTCTGCCGATTTTCGCGGTGCTGATGTTCTTAGTGTATTACATATCGGTCACGACGATAGGAACATGGGCTACCGACTGGGCCAATGAAGGCGTGTTCGGCGAGGGCTGGCATCTGTTCGGAATAGGCTCGGGCGAATATATAGAAGAGGTTACAGAGTACGCCGAGCAGAATATCTGGACCGCTCCGCTGACGGATGTGCTTGCCATTGCGGAAAAATCCGAGGTTACAGGCGCTTCGCAGATACTTGAAGCCATAAAAGCCAAGGACTACCCCGCTTTTGAATCAGCGTACACCGACTACGGCGAAGCCCTTGCACAAAACGGCTATGATATTGTTTCAATCGCGGGAAGCGCCATAGCTTCCGCCCCGCAGACATCATCATACGGCATATGGATAAAGGGCGTGCCGGTTCTGGCAGATGAGCTTCTTACAAAGATTCACTGTGCAGACTGGCTTAAAAGCCTTATTGTGGACGGTATTATCGGCGGCGTTGGCTCGGTGT
>CALDFS010000357.1 GCA_937942105.1 uncultured Ruminococcus sp.
TTTCATTTGTCGGCTCGGATGCGTAAGCCTCGCCGTCAAGGTTAAGCGATACTCTTTCAAAATAGCTCCTATAATCGGCGACATGGCGGGCTTTTACAGCGTCATATCCCATATTAATGGCGTTTTCTATGACGCCACGGCACCACTCGGCGATATCATCCCCATGATAATCGGTGCGGATAGTTATGTAAAGGGTGAAGGAATCTGCGTCAAAGATTTCAAGGCAGGCTTCGTTGAATATCGCAACTCCGCCGTCGTTTTCGCAGGCTGCGGAAATGCAGTATTCACAGCCATCTTCGGGCTGTTTGGCATAGATGTTCAGCCCGGTTTCGGTAAGCTCGTATTTAGTTGTTCGCTCGCTGCGGCGTGAAAAATCAATTTTTACGCTTGACTTGCCGCCGTCACGCGAGTACTGGTGAACCGCTATGACATTATCAGGGGCGCTGACAAAGACCTCGCGCGAGTACTTATGTCCGTCCGCGCTGTAATCAACTGTGCAGACTGCGTTCGCGATATCTAAGGATCGCTTATAGTCGGCATAGCCGGAATGCCTGAAGTCGAACCATATATTCTCCGCCGTATCGTAATGCCGTTCCTGATCGGGGTGCGGGAACATATCGCTTTCTTCAAGCTCTACAGTTTCCTTTATTCTGCCCTCTAACAAAAGCTCACGAACCTTTTTATAGGAATCGCGCGATTTGGGATTTACCCTGTTTCTGCCGCCGTTGCCATACCATATGGTTTCTTCATTGAGCTGTAGAGTATCGTGAACCGGGTTGCCGTAAACCATTGCGGCTATGGCGCCGTTGCCTATGGGGTAGGCTTCGTTCCAACCGTATCTGTCCCATTCCCTGCCCTGTTCCTCACCTGTAGGTGCGGGCGCAGCAAGCCATATTTTCTTATCCTGATAATCTATTGACATAATTTGCCTCCAATTATGTTGAAGTCTGAAATCCTGAAGATATGTATATTATAAACTAATTATCGCGCGGTTGCAATAGAGTTTTGTAAAAAAATCAGAAGCAAGGCTTAAAACCCTGCTTCCAATTCAAGACTAAGTATAAAAGCTGCGCTACACAAAGTCGGGCATTTCCGTCCAAAATCTGCAAGCAATACATTTGCATACGCAGAAAAGTCACACCCATCGCAAATTAATTATCAACGACGGAGGAAACGCAATGCGTGACGGCAAACAAAAGTACGACGATTACAAAGTTGATGCCGTCACCTTTATTCCAATTCTAAAACGCACTCATTAAGCAGCTTGGGAATATCCAGATTCTGCGGGCAATGCTCCTTGCACTGCTCACAGCCTATGCAGTCGCTTGCCTTGCCTGAGGATGCGGTTATCTCGCCGTACTTGCCCTTCAACTCGCCAAGCTTTTTCATATCACGCTTATACTCGTTATAAATGGCGAAGATATCAGGAATGGATATGCTCATCGGGCAGCCATCTGTGCAGTAGCGGCAGGCGGTGCATGGTATTGCAAATTTCAAATTCTGAGCAACCCTGTCAATAACCTTGTAATCCTCTTCACACAAAGGCTTGAAATCCTCCATGTAGCTTGTATTGTCCTCAACCTGTTCCATATTGCTCATGCCGCTCAAAACGGTCATAACATTGTCAAGTGAAGCGCAGTATCTTATCGCCCATGAAGCGTAGGATGGCTTGGGGTCGTATTCGTCAAATATCTTGGCGGCGGATTTCGGCAGATTTGCAAGCGCTCCGCCCTTAACAGGCTCCATAACTATAACCGGCTTGCCGAATTTGGTCGCGACCTCGTAGCAGCGGCGGGCGCGAACCCATCCATCCTCCCAGTCGAGATAGTTTATCTGAAGCTGAACATATTCCGCTTCGGGATGCTCGGTAAGAATCTTTTCAAGCATTTCCGGACCATCGTGGAAGGAAAAACCTATATGCTTGATCTTTCCGGCTTCCTTAAGCTCTTTTAAGTATCCGAAAGCGTCAACCTTCTGGGCATGCTCATAGGAATCCTTGCCCATGGCATGGAGCCAGTAATAGTCTATGTAATCAACGCCCAAGCGCTCGATGGATTCCGAGAATATCTTCTCCATTCCCGCTCTGTCAGGCTTTGAGAACAGCGGAAGCTTGGTGGTTATTGTATAAGCGTCACGCGGGTATCTTTTAACTACAGCCTCACGGAAGGCAACCTCGCTGAAGCCGCCGTGATAGACGTATGCAGTGTCGAAATAGGTAAAGCCCTTGGCTAAGAACTCATCCACCATCTTCTTAACGGCTTCGATATCGATTTTAGAATGATCGCCGTCGATGATTGGAAGCCTCATAAGTCCGAATCCGAGTTTTTTCATATTTTACCTCCGTTATAATACAAAATGCACAAAATTAGTTTACATATTAACGATATTATTATACACTGATATGCTGGGGTTGTCAAGAGGTGCGAGAGGGATTTTAAGTGGTGCACTCGCCTGCGCTCGAAACGAGATACTCACTTCTGCTTTTGCTTATACTTTTAGTGGTGCACTCGCCTGCGCTCGTAGTGATGTCGCTTCGCTGTGATATCGCACTTCGTGCTGTGATGCGATGCGTTCCTAATCGCGCCGTGCGCGTTTCATCGTAAGATGAAACGATTGCTTCACTATCGCAGCGAATCACGCCCGAAGGGTGCATCTCGTTCCCGCAAGGGAACTCATCACTCCAAAAAGCCCCATATTTGTCTTTAAAGACAAATATGGGGCTTTTTGGCATGGTGAGCCAAAGTGGACGTTAAGCGAACACTTTTTCCGATGCGTGCTTCTTCAACCAGCTCGTCTATATCATCCAAATCAAACTCTAATTCCTCGGAGTCGGTACCGCTGAATTCGGCCGTATCAAAAACTATTGTTATCTTATCGTCGTATAGATACGCCTTTTTAAGAAAAAGCTGAAAAATCTGCTTCTGATATTGCTTGTCCTCGATCTTTCCGTTCTGAAGACTGCTGAACCAATTTAATATCTGCTCTCTTGTAAAATGCTTATTCTTCAACTCGCTAAGCACTCTTATGTTCTCGCTGAGATTAGCGTTTTCCGCCTCCAGCTCCTCAAGACGGCTTTTTGTTGATGAAGTAACAATGCCGGCTTCGATAGCCGTCAAAAGATTTTTTATGGATGTATTAACTTCTGCTTGACGGCTCTTTAATATTTCAAGCTCAGGTATACGGTGATACCGTTCCTGCCGCTCCATCAGTCTGTCAATAAGCCACTCCTGCACCTCAGGATCATTCAGCCGTTGCTTTATCGTGCTGGCTATCTCAAATTCTATCTTATCTTTTCGTACTGTTTTCTTCTTGCAGGAAGCTGCACCGTTGGCACGCTTATATGAGCAAGCATAGTAATAATGGATATCTCCTGTCTTGGATCTTCCGCTCATGCCGGTCATGGGGCTTTTGCAATAGCCACAAAATAGCTTGCCGGTCAACAGATATTCTGCAACCGATCTATGTCTACCGCTTGGATTATTTTTCATTTTCAACACCTTCTGCACTTTATCAAAAAGTTCGTCACTGACTATGCGAGGTATGCCGTTTTCTATTCTGATGTCGTCATAAATATATATACCTTTGTAGCGTTCGTTATGAAGAAGCCTATGAAATCCGCTTTTGGTCCAAGGCTTTCCCCTTCCGGTCAAAATATTTCGATTATTAAGGTCGGTATAGATATCAACAATTGGTTCGCCGTTTGCGATACGAGTAAAAATCTCACGCACGATATCATCCTTAGGATGGTCCAGCTCATAATGCAATGATGAATCAACCTTGTAGCCGAACGGCAACTGCCCATTCGTTACCATACAATTCTCTGCATTATATCTCATACCTCTGGTGACGTTTTCAGCCATGCTCTCACTGTAGAACTGATTAACGTTCATCATGTTTCGGAGTGCAAACCGTCCGGCAGCGGAATCGTCGAAGTTTTCTTCTACATATACGCAGATAACTCCGTAAGCATTAAGCCTTGCCTCGTTCTGCATTGCCTGCAACATATTTCTTCCGAGGCGGTCAGACTTCCATGCAATTACACACTCAAACTTCCCACGTTCCGCATCTCTCAACATACGCTGAAATTCATGTCTGTCATCAGTTCGACCTGTTATTGCACGGTCGGCGTAAGTCTCAATAATGGTAATGCCATTTGCCGCAGCATAAGCCTGAGCTGCCGCCATTTGCTGCTCAATGCTCGCATCGCGCTGGCTGTGTGAGCTGTATCGGCAGTAATTAACGCCTATTAAATTTTCCCGCTTTCGAGCGGGCTTTTTTGTTTTCATAGACTCACCGCCACAGTTACATAATCATTTTCTCTTTTTCAGTCCAGCCGTCTCGGCCAGTTCATTTCTCTTTTCCACTATGTCATCATAAGTTTCTATGTTGCCATCATATGAATCAGCAAATATGTCACCTTCAAGAATGGTAAAGTCAAAACGTATTAATTTATCCTCGTAATGCTCATCGCCTATAGACAGCGAGTCGGCATATGCCATATCTTCTCTCAATTCATCAAACTTCGTGCTAACCTCATTATAAGTTGCTTTACCATCGAGATAAGCGTCGGTTATCTCGATTGCTTGCTTCACAACGGAAACAGCCTTGTCGCTAAGCTCCGTTTTAGTCCCACAACCTGTAAGTATAGTTAAAGCTACAACAAAAGCAAAGACAATCTTCAACGACTTCATTTCAACAGTCCTTTCCCATATACTCTTTCTGTTCTC
Organism: uncultured Ruminococcus sp.; assembly: GCA_937942105.1. Taxonomy (GTDB): domain Bacteria; phylum Bacillota; class Clostridia; order Oscillospirales; family Ruminococcaceae; genus Faeciplasma. Next base: position 4,728 of record CALDFS010000357.1, read on the forward strand.
ATGAGCTACTACTCTCTTCCAAAAACATTGTTTTTAATTCATCAAATGAAAACGTCATAATATTTTTGCTTTTGGCTTCTAAAACTTTTGAAGTCTCTTTTCCATCAGCCATAATTACGGCTGAAATATCTCTCCATGATGAATTGGAAAAAGAGCCACAATGACTTAAAATATATCTCTTGACATTCTCCTGTCCCCTACCGGTAATAGTGAAACGCAATCCCCGGAACATATTGTCTTTACATACGCTGGGAATATTATCTCGCCTATCATAAATCGGAGCATCTATGTCCGAAAGAGACGAAGCTAAAAAATACATATGCTTGCAAGGCAATAGACGTTCCCTGTAATCAGGACAACTACACCCCTTGCCACTTGTAATATAATAGTTTACATATTCGCCCTGTACTTTGGCATATCCACTTATAGGATTGTATTGCGCAATTCGCATAGTTGTTGACTTTTGAGCTCTTTCTATACGTTTCAACTGCCCATCAGCCATATGAATTGTTTGATCCCACTCTGTCCAGCCAGCCTTCTCAAAGTTATCAACAGCACTTTTAATCATCTTGTCTTGCTGTTCTTTTATCTTTTCAGCAAGCTCATGAGCTTCTTTCTCATCTTGAATTCGCTTTTCTTCTAAACTGTGCTTAACTTGTCTAGCATTATAGTTATCTATATACCAAAAAAGCCAAAAGCATAGTGCAATAAAAACAATACCTGCTAAAATAATTCCCATGTCAGTTTCCCCTGCTGATCAAATGCTTTTACCTGTTATCAAAGCTGTAATTCTATAACGAAACACTGACACGCCTGTATAATCTTGATATTCTTGAATTTCAAGAAATCAAAGTAAAGGAGTATCAACATGAATCAAGAAGAATTAAAGGTTGTAATCGAATTACTTGCCAGAATTTCCGAAGAAGATAAGAGAAAGCTTATCAGCTATCTGACTGCTCTGCGAGATAGCGAAGATAACGAATCGCCTCAATCTTTTTGCTGTCGCTCAGAGACATCAAAAGCTCAATGATGATTTTATCATTGTCGGATAACCTTACATCAAGCCCGTCACCGGTTTCGGTGGCGGGTTCTTCTTCGCCGTAAAGGAGAAAATACGGCGAAACATCCAATGCTTTCGCGTATTTTTCAATCATAGACTGACTAATGTCACGCTCGCCATTTTCAACTTTGGAAATTGCTGAGCGACCTTCATATCCCACTTTATGAGCCAATTCGAGCTGGCTCATGTTTTTTCGAAGTCTAAGTGTCTTGATTCTTTCATAGATCGTCATAAAGTTGCACCTGTTTTTTATAAATACTTTGTTGAATTGAAAACACAATCAAGTTAAGCGGACAAATAAATCATCTTATTATTGCCTTCATTCTATAAATTATTTTATCATACAAGCGGAAAATTGTCAATCCGTTTTGGAAACGTTTTTTATTTTTTTGATAAAAAGTGTTGACAAATTGGCACCTGTGTGGTATTATAAACTTGTCCCCAAAATGGAAACCGGTCAAGAAAGGAGAGAGACTAATGACTAATACAAGCAAGTTGAAAGGACGAATGGCAGAAAAGGGCTTTACCCTCACTGAACTTTCGGAAACTATGCAACTGTCAAGGCCTTGTCTGCGTAAGAAGATTAACGGCGACGTTGATTTTAAGGTAAGCGAGATAGAACGGTTATGCGACGCCTTGGAAATCAAGCGTGGCGAAGTTGTAGGGTATTTTTTTGCCAGCAATGTCCCCAAAACGGAAACCAGAATTTAAGAATGACAGAAAGGAGTACATATGTCACAACCGAAAATTGCCGTATCTGAAAGCGACGGAATGAAAGTCATCTGTATCGGCGAACCGGATTTTCGCAAGGTTCCTGCAGCCAAGCTTGACTTGTTTCTTGATTGGTGCATGGAAAGCCTATATCGATTCTATGGCGAAGGAGGTGAAAACAGCGTAGAAAATAAGCCGCATGACTAATAATTCTTACAAATGAAAGGAGCTAAAAATGACAGGCATTACAGACAAAGAAGTCGAGCAGGAAATAGAACTGCTCAGGCTAAACCCGGACGTTCAGTTGGCAAGGCTGGAGCTAAGGTTAAAGTATAAACGCAGACAACGCTTATATGCTCTGAGGAATCTCGCTAAGCGTGGTAAAGAGCTTCGCGAACAGGGCTATACATACGAAAACCTTAGCAGCCAGCTTGCGGAAAAGGAACCTAATGAGGAGGATGAAGAGAGTGAAACAAGGTAAAACCTTATCGGAGCTGGCGGCCGAGCTTACCCGCCAGCAGGAAGCAAAAAAGGACTATCTCGTTGAGGCGAATGCCATTGAGATGGTTAGCCAGGACAACGACGTTGCAATCTCAATAGACGGTCTTGGAAGCTTCGGAATTAACGAAATAGCTCATTCACAGCTCGGGACATTTGTTAACATTCCCGCCGCATATTACGAGAGAATGAGAACGTCAAGTCCGGAGCTGCTTACGCAGAATGTCAACCACTGGCTACGCCATCGCGAGAACTCAGACTACAGAATGCTTCGCACAATGGACGGCAGTCTCAGAGCGTTCTTGTCTGGCAAGTACCGCAGAATTGACAATTACGAAGTCGCAGAGACTGTTCTGCCCATTTTAACCAGGGTACCCGATCTCCAAATTATGAGCTGCGAAATCACCAACAGTAGAATGTACATAAAAGCAGTTACTCCACGCATTCAGGCTGATGTGACTGTCGGTGATGTCGTTCAGAGCGGTATAGTCATATCCAATAGCGAGGTCGGCATGGGAAGCGTAAGCGTAAATCCGCTTATCTACCGTCTTGCTTGTACCAACGGCATGATAGTTCAGGATAGTTCAAGTCTGCGAAAAATCCATAGCGGCAAAACTCTTTCAACCGACGGTTATGAAATCTACCGTGACGAAACGATAGAAGCAGATGACCGCGCTTTCATGATGAAAGTTGAAGATACCGTCAACGCCGCCTTAGATGGCAGGACCTTTGAAAAAGTCGTAAGCCAAATGCGCACTGCCAAGGAGCGCAAGATTGGCGGAGCAGAGCTACCGAAGGTTGTTGAGTTAACCTCTAAGCAGTTCGGAATCACACAGCTTGAAAGCAGCGGAATCCTCGGTCATCTAATTGAAAGCGGCGACCTTAGCCAGTACGGTATAGCAAACGCCGTAACAAGGTATTCGCAGAACGTTGACAACTACGACCGTGCCACCGACCTTGAAGCTACCGGATATCGCATTATCACGATGTCGCCAAGGCTTTGGACAACCATCACCGAAACAGCGAAAGGAGTATAAGATGAACGAACAAAAAGAAAGCGGACTGTCCCTCTCCAAAGAAAACAATCCGCAGACAGCCGAAAACAGCTCTCTAATATTAACTATATCAGAGAGTGCGGAAAAAGTCAATAGCAACGAGAATGAACCGCTAATTTCAGTGGTTCAGCTCCCGATTATCGAGGAACGGTTAAAGACTATAAAAGAAGCTTTTTCGCATGAGGTTGAGGAAGCACTGTCATTAACTTGCACCGAAGAAACCATACAGATAGTCAAAAAGAAAAGGTCGGAGATAACAAGGATTTACAACGATCTTGAATCGCGCAGAAAAGAAGTCAAGAAAGCTGTTCTTGCGCCCTATGAAGCCTTTGAGCAGATTTACAGAGAGTGCGTCACAAGCATATATGCTCCTTGTGACCTGAAGCTTAAACAGAAGATTGCCGAGGTTGAAAACGGTCTAAAAGAGCAGAAGTATGAAGATGCCAAGGATTACTTTGAAGAGTATTGTTTGAGCAAACAGATTGAGTTTATTGACTTCTCGCAACTTGGTCTTTCTATCACTCTTACCGTCAGCAAGAAAAAGCTACGTGAACAGGTTAAGGCATTTGTAGACAAAGTGTGCGACGAGCTTGAACTTATCGAGACGCAGGAAAACCGTGACGAGATACTTGTAGAGTACAAAAAATCGCTTAATGTTGCACAGGCGATAACTACCGTCGTGAACCGTCACAAAGCAATAGAAGAGGAACGACGGCGCAAAGAGGCTGCATTGGAGCAGCACAAAGATGTGGCAGACGTTGTTGCGAAAGTTGACGAGGCTATAGCCGCCGTAGCTCCTTCAAAAGTCGAGATGCCTGATCCAGAGCTACCGAGCGAGCCGGCGCCTGAAAAAATATATGAGGTGTCGTTTACGGTGCGCGGCTCGATAGACAAGATTCGCGCCCTTAAGCAATTCTTGACAGAAGGAGACTATGATTATGAATAGCAGTAATACCCCTCAAAAGCCCAAATTCTCCGTAGCAATCGCTACGCCAAGCTATCAGAACCTTATACGCAACACCCTCGGAGACCCCGAACGAGCCAAACGATTCGTAGCTACAATAACCTCTGCGGTTGCTGTGAATCCTGCTTTGCAGGAATGCGAGACAGGCTCCATTCTTGCCGGAGCGCTTCTCGGTGAAAGCCTAAATCTCTCCCCTTCCCCGCAACTCGGACAGTTCTATCTTGTTCCGTTCGACATCACACTTAAGGACAAGAACGGCAAAGTAATAAAAGACGAGAACAACAAGCCGGTCAAGGAAAAAAGGGCAAGCTTCGTTTTGGGATATAAGGGTTATGTTCAGCTCGCTCTGAGAAGCGGTTACTACAAATATCTCAACGTTATCGAGGTCAAAGAGGGCGAGTTCATTTCATTCAATCCGTTCACCGAAGAACTTGTTTGCAACTGGATATCGGATTACGAGCAGAGAAACGCAGCGGAGACAATTGGCTATGCCGCCACCTTTGAATACCTCAACGGCTACCGTAAGAATATCTACTGGACCAAAAAGCGAATGATACTCCATGCGGATAAATACAGTCCTGCTTTTTCGGTGGATGCATACGGTAAATATCTGCGCGGTGAAATCCCGAACGATGAGCTGTGGAAGTACTCGTCATTTTGGTACAAGAACTTTGACGATATGGCGAAGAAAACCATGCTACGGCAGCTAATCGGACGTTGGGGCGTTATGTCTACGGAGCTTTCAACCGCATACGAGCGTGACAATTCCACCAATTGTTTTGATGTAAGCGGCAATATCGTTGATTATTCGCAGCCAAATCCAAACATCATTTTGCCGGGTACCAGAATTGTACCCGAAGCATCTGCTGTCGTGGAAAAGATCGACTTAAACGATTTGAGCAATGTCTAATATTCCATTCCACATCATTTCGACTGGCTCAATGGGAAACGCCGTAGTTATCAACCGCTCCGTTCTTATTGACTGCGGCGTGACCTATAAAGCTCTTTCGCCCTACATAAAAGACTTGAAAATTGTGCTGCTAACGCATATTCACTCCGACCATTTTAATCCCAGAACCATAAGGCTGCTTTGGGAGAACCGACCCACTTTAAGATTTGCTTGCGGAAAGTGGCTTGCTAAGTCAGTTGCGGACAGCGGGATTCCTAAGCAAAACATTGACGTTCTTGATACCGGGTTAATCTACAATTACGGAATCTGCAATATCATCATGTTTTCACTGATTCATAACGTACCGAATTGCGGGTACAAAATACATTTTCCTATCGGAAAAGTCATTTATGCCACCGATACCAACAATCTTAACGGCGTTGTCGCAAGAGATTATGACTTGTATCTGATTGAAGCTAACTACATCGACGAGGAAATTCAAGAGAAGATACGGCAGAAAAAAGAAAACGGTGAATATGCTTACGAACTGCAAGTAATTAAAAATCATTTATCAAAAGCGAAGTGCGACGATTTCTTATACAAAAACATAGGACATAAAGGTGAGTATGTGTATATGCACTGCCACCGAGACGAATAAAGGAGAAAAAGTATGAATGACGAAAAAACTTTTGAGAGCAATTGGGCTGGCGATGGTATTCCCGAGCTTCAGACCGATAGAAGCGAACTCCCTGAAATAATCGAGCTTGTTCCCCCGCGTGTAAAGGTAGACCTCAAACGCTATGACGAGTTAATTCGCAAGGAAACCATCTTGGACATATTGGCACGGTGTCTCTTCGCCGAAAACCTCTACTTCCACGAAAAAGAGTATCGTGTAATCCTCGGTGAATATAGCCCTGCGGCACCAAAGGAGAATGCTGATGAATAGTGTTAATTTACTTGGCAGACTCACGGACAATCCCGAGGTTAAGGCAACTCAAAGCGGTGTATCTGTTTTATCTTTTCGCATAGCAGTCGACCGCCCGACATCAAAAGACAAAGAACGCGAAGTTGATTTTATCAGCTGCGTAGCGTGGCGCTCGACAGCGGAATTCATCAACAGGTATTTTGTCAAAGGAAGCCAGATTGCCATCACCGGAACGCTCAGAACAAGGCAGTATTCGGATAGCCGGCACAGCGACGTTACGCACTATGTGACTGAGGTCAATGTGGATAAAGCTTTCTTGGTAGGTTCAAAAGCCGCGCAAAGCAACTCTTTAAAAAGTGAGCAATATAGCTATTCTAAGCCGTCAAATACAGAACGTGCTGAATCATTAGTCGATGCTTTTGTAAGTCCTGATGACCTCGCGGAAATTATATCGGCTGACGACATCCCGTTCTAAGGAGTGATAAAAATGGCAGATGTCAAATGGATAAAGATTGTCACAGATATTTTTGATGATGAAAAGATTTTGATGATTGAGTCCATGCCGGATTCCGACACGATTATCGTCATTTGGTTTAAGCTTCTCTGCCTTGCAGGAAAGCAGAACAATGGCGGAGTAATCATGTTGACGGACCGAATACCCTACAATGAGGAAATGCTCTCAAAAGTCTTCCGGCGTCCGCTTAACACTGTTCGTCTTGCGCTCCAACTATTTGAAGAATACGGCATGATAGAGATTATCGAGAACATTATCACTATACCAAACTGGAATAAACACCAATCATTGGACTCACTCGAAAGCAAGCGTGAACGTGATAGGCTCAGACAAGCTCAAAAAAGGAGTGAGAAAAAAGCACTCATAGAAAAGAGCAAATACGATGATTTGTCCGCGGACAGTCGCCGGACAATCGTTGGGCAGTCGCTGGACAGTCGCCAGACAGTCGCCGGACAGTCGCCGGACGTC
>CALDFS010000358.1 GCA_937942105.1 uncultured Ruminococcus sp.
CGCCATTTGGCGACATCCTCCGGTGAGCATCCGCGCTGTTCAGCCATTTTCTCATCAGCCTGATCGAAGTTAGACGCTCTGTCGTCAGTAAAATCATCTATTTCAACCGTTCCCTTGGCAATCTCCGTAAAATCCGGCTCACCATCGTTGAACGGAATTCCTTTGATATCGTATTCGGAAAGTATTTCTGCCCAGATTTTATGCTCGGGATTAGTGCCGTTTCTATCGCCCGGTTCAACATTGCAATCGGGATTCCATATTGAATTTCCCGGCGCGTCAGTCCACTCTCCCCCGTTGCGAGGCAGAAGTCCTGTTTTTTCGAGCTTGATTTTTGCATCAAGCTTTTCAGTATCGATTGATTCAACCGATGAGTGTATCTCGGATTTTGGCATTTCAATGTTTGATGATTCCATTCTTCCCATCGGATTCATATGATTTTACCCCTTTCTGCTATGCCTTCAACCCAATTTCTATAGAGAACCGCTCCGTCTGTGTTATCCTCGCTGTATGCTTTCACAAGATAATGGCTGATAGTCAGAAGAATATCATCCGAAACATCGGTTATCCTGCGGGCAATAATTGTGTTCAAGCTGCACGTAAAACCAAAAGTGTCAAAGGAAAGCTCTTGTGCATCCTTAACCGCATCTGACAGACCAAGAATGTTGGCAACCAAATGTGCCTGCTCTGAGAAATGCTTATCATCCCATATACGCAAGCCGCCTTTTTCACGATATTCCTTTGCCAATGAGTATAGCTTAACCTTTGTCTTTACACTGCAATCACATTTTTCTATAGAAGCGAAAACCTGATTGCAGTTGATTTGTTTAGGACTATCCAACCGCTTCTGCGCAACAAGGTTAATAAGGATATCTGCAGCCTGTCTTGACTGCAAAGCAGTCTCTTGCATAGATGGCTCTGAGAACTCCTTTTCTTCGCCGTTGAACCTATCTATCTTGCATAGTACAGGCTCAACCCAGTCATTTTGATAAACAACTGCAACGCCCTGGGGCAAGCGAGCTATTTCGTCAATCTGGTTGTCGTTCAGAGCGGCGGATTTTCCAAGCATATGCCTGTCGTTTTCCTCCGGCAAACGCATCATAATTTTGGTATTTGTGTTTTTGATGGCGGAAATATCTACTGAGCTTGGAGACTGATCCGCTATTATAAAGCCCTCACCATAAGTTCTCATTTCGGCAATCGCATTGGAGAGCATTTCAACCGACTTACCAAAGATATTGCTTCCCTCTACGGACGAAGAGTTTGAAGTGCCCAGAATATTATGGGCTTCCTCCAAAACGGTTATGTGATTCAATTTGCTGTTTGATTTCTCTCCTGCGCTCATTCTGTATTCTGACAGTCGCATAACAAGAACGCCCATTATCAGCGACTTTGTTTCCTGAGAACCGATACGGCTGAGATCTACAATTACGTTAGTGTCAAACAAGATTTCGTTATCAATCTCATTTGCCGAGAATATCTGTCCGTTCAGACCGTTTGTCAAGGAGTTTACTCTCGTTGTCAAGGAGCCTGCATAGTTTGATTTAACCTCTTCAGAATATGCGGAATTGTTTATCACCTTCACAAGCTGTTCAAGCAGGTCGCGGAAGGTTGGGAAAAGTGTCTCTGATATCGCGTTTGTTGATGTAGTCAGATCCCATCCGCATGAACTGTAGGATGACAGCAGAGCATCCTTAAGAACCGCAGGCATCGCGGCATACATCGGCCAGCACACGTTGAAAATTTCTATTAGCCTGTCAATATGCTCAAAAACATGAATCTCCTTCGGGAACTTAAACGGATTAATTTTCAGAAGCCGTGTATAAGCGGGATTTGTTCCGAACACGGAAACGTTGCGCTTATGACCGAATACACGCTTATATTCGCCCTTTGCCGGTTCAATTACCATGAATGAAAATGACTCATTATATGCTGCTGTGAGCTTGCTGAGAAGTGTGTATATCGTATTTGACTTTCCGCTTCCGGTCGCACCTGAAATGAACGTGTGCATGGCAAGACTGTCAACATCAAGAGAAACTGTTGATGAATCGATTTGCCGACCCATGTTAAAGATTTTGCCTATATGTACGGTATCGTCAGTATCTTCCCTATTATACTTTACGATTTCCTTTCCGAAATCAGCGTGCTTTATTACCGGGAATCCGCAGACGGAGTTTCTCGGCAATCCCATATGAATAGCAAGCTCGTTTCCGCTGACAAGGCTTGTAGGAGTAACCGGTATATCGTATCCGTTGATTGAATATGAAAAGACCGGATGAATAAAATTGCGCACATACTTTGCTATCAGCATATTTTTTGTGGAAACGTCGGCAAGCGCTGTCTGGGGTTCATTCCAGGTGTTGATGGCGGATACCTCTAAGCCGGAGTTTTCACCGCTCATCAAAGCTTTATATGTGGCTGCCGCAACCTTTGATACAGACGAATCCTCGCTCAGGAAATAGGCTGCACACTCCCACATACCGACACTTTCAAACTCGGAAAGACGCTCCAGCTGTTTGTCGATGCGGTCGAGCATTCCTATCAGCGGCTTGTTTTGAACGTTTAGCTGCAGATTTTGATTTTCCCCGATAGACAGTCCGTCTGAATGAGACAAGCTGTATGATGTTCCATAAGAAGTAGTATTGCTTTCGGAATTGGAGCTGCTATTTGATACGCTTTCGCTTCCTCCGCCATGCGTCCGGCTTACGTTTTTATTTGTCGCTATTGAAACTACCGCTCCTATCAGTCCGCCGACTGCACCTCCGACCAATGTTCCCGCTCCCGGAATGATACTGCCGATTGCAGCGCCTGCGGCGGTCAATGAAGTACCGATTGTACTGCCTATTTTACTGCCGATTGTAGGCTTGCTTATAGTTTCAACACTGCCAATATTTTTGGACTCTGATTTAGTTTCCGATGATGTCACGACAGTGCCGGAAGACTTGGTTTCGTTCGTTCCGCTTGTTTCGGTGTCAGAAGAGGTCTGAGTAGTATTTTTACCGTAAGCTACAACAGTGTTGGCATATGGCGAAAGCTGGGTATATATGTTTTCATATCCTTGCCGAACAACGCTCAGCTGCTCTTGTGAAGTTGAATTTGCTATTATGACTGCTGTATATTTGCTTCCCTGCATGGCAAGAGCGAGCTTTTCCAAGCCCTGAAGATATTCGTCGTTGTCAACAAAGTCCTTGTTCTTGTTATTTGCAACGCATGAAACCGCCGAAATGGAGTTTTTCTCGATGGAGTTGAGCAGCTGTTCAATCTGTCCAACCTTCAGATTCTCTGTCTTTGTGCCGGGGAACTGACCTTTCATGGCGTTGACAAGTGCCGAATAGGAGGTTTGAGTACTGTTATTATCAGACAATGAGCGGATTCCGAGGTAAAAGTCCGTCTTCGCGCCATCACTGTTGATAACCGTTACTATAGCGCTGTTTGTTGCTGCCACTGCATTAAAGACGCTTGCAAACTTGTATGTTGCGGATTCATCCTGCTCGTAAACCATTTCGGTTATTTTGAACAATCTGATTTTACCCAAGCTGTTGGTTAACCGGCTGTCATCAAGCGGGACAACCGGCAAGTCCGGCAGCTTTGTTATGTAGTTTTTCAGAACTACATCATCCACTAATTTAAATGCCGCGGAGAAATTGTTTTGCAGTGATTTCATCTGAGGTATTTCAACTTCGTGGGAAGTTGAAGAAATTATATTATTGTCCATTGTAACACCACAATTTTATAAAAATATCATTTCCGTTTGTTGGCTGAAGCAATAGCGCAACCCGTTCCTGCGACCGCAACGCCCGCTACTACTATATAGGGCTTTAAAGTAACTGCTCCCGCCACCGCCACAGTACTGCCGCCTACCGCCATGGCGACCCCTACATTAAAACCCGGCTTTCTTCCTTTACCTTCAGCTTCAGGATCCGAAAGCACTTTTTCAGAAATTTGCGTCCTTCCGGTTTTTCTTTCGGATGGCTTCTTTGCATTTTGCTTTGACTGAGAATCGACTGCGGGATAACCTGATTGACCGAGCTCAGTTTCTCCGATTACAGTGCGACCGGTGCGGCTGTTTCTATTAGCAGGTTTGGAACTCTTTCTTTCGGATGGCTCAGTGCTATTAGGCGTAGCTCCAATCGCATCAAGATATGTAATGACATCTTTCAAGTGCTGAATGCGTTCGGAAGCAAAGTTCGTCATAAGGATTGCTTTTTGAACATTGAGGTATCGCATATTCCATTTGTCCTTATCTAACACAAACGGCTCATTGTCATATTTTTGGACAACATCCATAGTGCGTGAGGCATATTCAAGCGCTTCATCAAATGTTTTAAATGTTCTGTCTATGATTAAATAGTCCAACAGTACGCTTCTAACCCTATAGACATTGCCGTTTTGAACATTGTCCATAAACTCACGAGATACCATATATTAGCCTCCTCAAATTTCAAGTATGGAATCAAGCTCTCGATTAATGGATTCCAAAAGTGAAAGCTTTTCGTTTGCCTGCTTCAATGCTTCCTCTGCAGCTTCCTTTGATACCAAAGCGCTTGAAAGCTCCTTTGCCTTATTTGAAAGTATTTCATCCACCTGGTCAAATTGGTCATAGAAGTACTCTTTAATCCGTTTTGTTTCTTCATCTGCAAATTCTGAAATCTTGATTTGCTCTTCTGCAAGAGCTTGACGAATCGGAGAAATAAGACTATTAAGAAGCTTCTCTCTGCTTACGAACTTTATTTCCTCAGTTACATCAACATAGTAAGACTCTTCAACATCATAGTATTTGCCTTTGAATATTCTCATAGGATTATACCATTTTCGTGCTTTGGTAACTATTCTCGTTCTGCGTTCTGAGTGAGTTTCGGTACGTGAATCAATTGAATCATCAATGACATCGTCTGCGTCTTTGATGGCAGCAAGTCTTCCCTTTACAAACGATGTCAAATCGATAGTAAAATCATCGGTACTGAATTCTTCGCTCAAGGCGGAAAGTCGTTTCACGTATTCGCTAAGCAGTTTCTCGCCTTTTTCCTTTATGTCTTCGTCAAGCAGCCTGTCAACCGCAATCTGAAACTCATTTCCTTTATTTTCTGCCAGAGATTTAAAGTTCTTGATAAATTCTAAAGCATAATCTTCATCCAGCTCTTTACTTGTGCATTCATTGTAGGAAAAGTCAGTTAAGGTTTCTTCAACATCGGCAGCTAATGCTGATACATCATGCTTAAGCTTTGTTGTTATCTCTAAAGAAGAGATTCTCCTTTTAAATGCTTCGTTTTCCTTCTTGCTTGTCAGCTTTTCATTCAGCTTATCGATATTCTCTTTTATTGAGCTTATTTCATCCGTTCTTGAAGCAATGACTTTTTTAGTATTCTCAAAAGCCTCGGTGCTTTCAAGCTGAGACTTAAAGGTGGCTACTAAAGAGGCAATTTTCTGAGGACGGCAGTATTTTGTAACATACATCATGATAGTTTCTTCGATTCCACGTATGCCACTATGAATCAATGCCTGACCAAATATATCATTGGCTTCTATCGCTTCTTGCAACTCCCTGTCAATCTTAATCTGACTGTTGCCGACAAGCTTTGGATACTGCTCTAAGTGCAGCTGCTGCTCGTCTACCAGCTTTTCCGCTTTGGGCTTCAATTCCCTGAGAATTCTGCGCTTTTCATCATCGTCATGACACTTATTATAACGCCGAACAAGAAGAGCAGGTAAAGCAGCTGCAGGGAAAATATTGGGTTCTTTTATGCCCATTTCCTCAAGATATTCGGTAACATCATTTATGACATCACTTGCAACACTGTCGTCTTCTTCACTATAATCATCAAGCTTATTTACGACGAACAAAAATCTCTCACGCGACTGCTTTCCGTCTACACTCATGCTTTTTGCAATTCGTTTTAGGTGATAATCCTGAGCGGTATCGTTTAGCGTACTGCCATTCATTACAAATAGTACGAGAGACTTTGATGATTGATCGAGTGCTTTATTTGTAACTATTTTGTGATTAGCATTTCGGGCATTATTAGGACCGGGTGTGTCGACAAGAACTAAAGATGCCTCGTCGGAGGTTACAAAAGGAATGTCTCCTGAAACATGAATTTCACTCACATTCGGATCGCCGTTAAGTGTGGACATAGCTTTGTAGTCCAAAACAGAATAATGACCTATTTCATTACCATTAGCGTCAATCACAGTTGCTTTGAACGTTTTGTCGTCATCATCCTTGATTCTTGTTATTGTAGCTGTGCAGGCACCCTGCTTGGATGGCATCAGCTTCTGACCAAGGAGCGCGTTAATAAGTGTAGATTTTCCTGCACTCATGGTTGCAGTGACATTAACCTCAAATTCCTCGCTCGAAGCCTTATTAAACGCATCCTCAAGAGCCTTCGACTTAAGCTCATCAAACGGAAGCTTCTTTATTTTTTCAAAAAGCTCTTTAATGCTTTTTTCTTTATCGCCAAACTCTTTTGCCGGTATCTTTTTAAGCACAAAGTGAATTCCGTTTTCCTCGGCGTTTTTGGTTGCGGCGAGCAAATCCTGATAGTCCGGTTCTGTTCCGTGGAAGGTAATTTCAAACGTATCGTCGTTATACTCATTTGCTAAAAGTGAAGGGATTTGATCGACCCAAAGCTGAAATCGCTTATCAAGAAATTGAATAAGTGTGCTGTCGTTTTTTAGATCCTCTCCGTTCACTTTGACTGTTGAGATTACCTTGTACGGATTGTGTGTGATAAATACCTTTTGCATATATTAGCCCTCCTTTATTTTTTCAAGCAGAATATTTTCGAGCTGAGGCAGTCCTGTATGTAAATAAGCTTGATACAGCTTGTCATACGGAACCTCGTTAAGCTTATAACCGAGATAATGAAATGCCGGATATGCCGGAACATTATAGCACCCGCTCAAATCATACTCTGGGTCTTCAAATTTAGCATAGAGTGCAAGAAGCGCTTTTATATCATTTTTGCTCAGTTCGTTACCTGCAAGCGCCCGCTTGAACAACAGTCCCGCCTTAGCTGATATGGGACAAACCAAAGGTTCTGCATAACCGATATCCTTTAAATGGGCTGTAACATCGCTCATAATTTGTGAAATAGAATCATCTTCAAAATCGCAGGTATCCATCATGTTTACCACAAATATGATTTTCCTATAATCCGCGTTTTCACAAATGAATTTCAGATGCGAATAGTCATCATCGGACCCATAACATTCAACGGGTATCACGTAAACGATAATATCATGAGGACGTTTGGTAAGTTCTTCTCTGGTAATAGCTCTATGCGCCGGGTTCTGAGATGAGTTGACTCCCGGAGTATCATAAAACACGACCCGATTGTTGTTGAAGGAAGATTCAAAATATCCTACAACAGCACATGGCTCCTCCCTTTCCTTGGTATAGCTTCTGACATCCTCTGCGCTGATGTTTACAACTGTTTCATCATCAGCAATAATGTTGTAGCTTGGGTGATATACAGGCTCGGAATGAAACTGCATTACGGTTGCCGTGCAAGCGGTTTTTCTTGCATATGAAAGCTCCTGACCTATAAGCGCGTTTATCAGCGTTGATTTTCCGGCACTCATTGTTGCGGTGAAGGCAATGCTCTTCTTGGAAGTACGCATATATCTCCTCATTCTGCACCAAGCATCGAATTGCTCTTGACTTATAAGATATTCATCAATCAATGAAGCGTCTTCATTAAACATCATGTTGAACAGTTCGTTTATTCGTCTGTGATATCTATGATGCACTGATGATTTAAACTCTGCGCATATTTTTGTTGCAAGCTGTTTGTTCAATATAGCAAAAAGGTAAATGCAGTCGAACAGAAAGACGTATCTGAAAGAAAACAATCTGAACGGAGTAAACCATGTTTTCAGTATATCCTTAGCGGATTCAGCAACATCAATTTGATAGCTTTCACCTTTGTTGATAAAGTCACTTGCAAACCTGCTCAGACGATCCTTTGCAGGTTTACTATTGCGGCAGAATTTGATTCGGTAACGCTCAAGCAAGCAAACATATTTGATTTTTTCGTCAATGCGCTCGTTGCTCAGTGGATGATTTAATAGCGGATAGGTTATCGCATAGCTGTCTATACGGTTCATTATCAAAAAGAAGCCTCCTTATTTTTCAGTTTAATCTGGGCTTAGCCCTGGCGAGATAATACAACTGAATACTTCATGCATAGCATTGAATTGTTGCGCTAACCATGCAAATCGGTTATGTGCAACTCATTATCACGAACCCATTTTTATAACTTTACTGTTTGAAATATGGGCAAGTGAATCGCTATGATATATCATTACAAAGCAAAAACTATAACAGCGGTTTTCACTGCTATAGTTTTTATACCGCTTGATTTTTCACGTGACAGCGATTGCTGTAAGCGGTATTACCCGCTTACAGCTCACTAATAAAGATTGGATGTATTGATGTTTTTTAAATAATTCTTGATATGCTTTATTTATCCAGGACTTTAACGCTGTCCCCCTGACTCCTCATCCACATATCAAAGCCTTCCTCACCCAGCACCTTAACACTTACGGTATAAACACCGTTTTCCTCCGAAAGCACCTTTGATATAGGAAATCTATCACGAACGGCATTTATATCTCTGCCGCTGTATGTGAATTTGACCGTCTTAAGTTTGCCGCTGTACATATACTGAACAAGGCTTCTGAACTTCCCCTCCTCAAACCTATCACTATAAGGAAGGCTGAAGGTTTCATCAAGCACTCTGAAATTCTTGATTCTGTCTATCCGATAAATGGTAGGATTGGAATCATTGCTGATCTTGAAATCCTTGCGGACATTCTTATCGACAATAAACGCCGCCAGATAGAAATAGTACTCCGAAAACATTATAGCCGCCGGAATGACCTTTCTTTTTACAACCTGCTTGTCTTCTGACCTTTCATAAGATATCTCTATGTATCTGCGCTTTTTTATTGCACCGGCTATCGTCCAGATATTTTCTATAAGCTTTTTACCGTGCATCGGCTGGGTGTAGTAATGAAATTCGTTGCTTATAAGCTCCCTGACCTGCTTGCGTTCAGATTCTGTAGCACAATGGGCAATCAGCTTATCGATAATGCCTTTCATTTCATCTTGGGTAAACGCTCGGCTGTCAAGAAGGATTTTGCACACAGCTAAGATTTCACCGCTTGAAAGTAGAGTATCGCTTTTTCCTTCAAGCCTGTAGCCCTTTTTCGACCTATCATATTCAACCTTGCTGTCATGCCCTACTGTTACGTTTCCGAAATATGATCGGATATCATCTATATCTCTTTGAATGCTCCTCTCGTTGACATTGTAATTTGCAGCCTCTTCCGGCTTTTTTACGAGAGAGCCATTTAACAGCTTGGTGTAGATACCAAGAACTCTTGATATCTTGCCCTGACCGTTTTTATCCATTCGACCACCCCATCATATGTATATTATACAAAGCTATAGTGACATAAAGTGTCAATGTAAGCAAAAAGTCGACAAATTTTTAGTACTTTCTGCATTTTACTTAGTATAAACACAGTGTAGCATATGGCTGGATAAAATCTGTAATCTCGGTTTTACCGACAAAAACGCCCACCGCACTAAAAATGCGGCAGGCGTTAGAATCAAATATATAATTGTATCTGATATATCTATCTGTTCAATTCTCTTCAAGAGACATTCCCCAAACGTCCGAGTATGTGCAGAGCGGATCCTCCGAGAGCATACACATCATCACAAAGCACTCATAGGTGTTGGAGATTATCAGCTCACCCATTGAGCATTCGTTGAGGATGGCGTTTATGGAATCGGTAAATCTAAGAAATCTCTGCTTGGGGTCGGGATATTCATCGAGCTTCTGCGAGTAGATGAAAAATTCAAGGGTAATAAGGTCGAATCTGTCAACGTCGCTATTGCCGTTCAGGATTTCGCAGATGTGCTGGCGGCTGAACCTTCTTTCACTGAATCCGGCAGTGTGTTCTGAAAGACTCAGCTTTGTAAGGTTTCCGTTCTTATCCCTTGGGATGGACGAACAGAGGATTCTTTCAACATCCCCGGCGGTGATATCATCCGCTGTATAGGTTCTCCCCTTTTCATTGTTCCAATAATTGCTGTAGGACTCTGCGATTATTGTCTTCGCCTCGGAGTAAAGCTTATCGAAATAATATCTTGCGGTGACGCTGAATAAGGAGCGATTGTCGGCGCTTTTCATTTTGCTCAGCTGAGCCATAAGAGTATCATCATCGTTTATTCTTGAATACAGATTGCGGATTGATACGGTTCTTTCGCCGAGGATATCCTCACGTAGCATTTCATTCGGCTTTAATCTTTCAAACTGCTCAATCAGCTGGGCACACTTGGGATATCCTAAGCGGTTGCGTATGCAGTACCAGCAAATAAGCTCAAACGGATCCTTGGGGTTTATATCCCGCTCGTGAAGGACTTTTATCAGGAAGTAGGAAACATCCTCCTCACTCATGCCAAGACCGAAGGCAAGCAGGAAAACTACCTTTCTTTTTACCGTGTCCTGAGTGAGCCAGTTCTTGGTAAGCGCGCTGAGCTTGGCAGTGGTCGGCGTGAATGAAGCGGGCGTGCTGTTATCGGCGAACGACTCCATAATTATCTGACGGTAAACGTTCAGTGGGATATCCCGCCATTCGTCCCCGAGTTCTGCTCTGCGGCAGATATATCTTTTAAGATAATCCCCGAATGAGCGCTTGACAAGCCCGCTTTTCAGCGCCTCATATATAAGCTCGGCTTCGTTTTCCATGAAAAACTCGTGATTCACCGTTTTATCAAATACCGTTTTATCGTTGACTGTGAAGTTCAGTCCATCATAATTCTTGTCAGACATAGTTGTCATCCTGTCTATTTTGCAACAAATTTATAGCCGTTATCCTTGGCGAGCTTTTCTGCAGCTGAGCCGGGTTTTCCGTAAACTGTGAGATCGTCTATGTTGGTAAAAGCCAAAAAGTCAATATCAGTAACTGTTGCCGGAATAGTTATTTCGTTGAATTGAGGATTATACATAGCATCGCGTCCGATTGATGTAACCGTGTCCGGTACGGTGTAGCTTTTATCGGTCTTGCCCTCAGGGTATCTGAGCAGAGTTTTTGCATCTTTATCAAAAAGAACACCATCAATGCTTGAGTAATACTGATTATTTTTATCAACGTTTATATGTTCAAGATATATGGATGAACGGCAGAAATCAATATCTATATATGTGACGCTTGCAGGAATATCCAGCCTGCGTATGGCACTGCATCCGAAAGAAAAGCTTCCGATTTGCTCAAGACCATCGGGCATCTCAACCTTATTCAGGTTATAGCACTGGCTGAACACCTCATCGTCAATTATCTTAACGGTTTTTGGAATGGTGTACTTTGCATACTCGCTCGTGTTAGGATACTGCAAAAGTCTTGTCATATCTTTGGTGAAAAGCGCGCCGTATTTGTCGGTTACAAAGTATTTATTGTTTTCATCTACAAATATATCAATAAGAGCTCGGGAATCGGGCATACCGAATTTTCCGCTTATATCTTCAACAGTTGAAGATATATTATAATCCATGACATGGTTGAAATCTCGGAATGACCAATCGCCGACATATGTAACTCCCTCACCTATAACTATTTTCGATACTCTTTTGCCGATGTCATGCCATGGGGCTTTATTGCGAATGGTGTAATCAGGCATTTTACCGCTTCCACCGATATACAGCGTTCCGCTGTCGAAGCTCCACGTTATGTCATATCCCGGAACACTGTGAACCTCTGCGGAGGTCGGAGCGGAATCTGGCGTTGAAGCCTTCTTTGGTGGGGCAACGGTATTGTAATCGGGTTCGGTGTTCATTACGGTGGTCTTCTTTGTCGATGGTGTGGTCATCGGTTCGGTTTTATTTGGAGCTGTCGTTGTCGGCTTTGTCGTAGTTGTCTTAGGGGTCGTCGTTGCGGGCGGCGAGGTTGTTGTTAAGGGTGACGTTGTGGACGGAGAGGTTGTTGTTAAGGGCGACATCGTGGACGGAGAGGTTGTTTGCGATGAGCCTTCATGCGGCTTTACGGTTGTTACTGTTGTCGTCTCATTCTCTGTCGTCAGCGGCGTGGTCGTCGGCTCGGGAGCTGTGGTTACTTCTGCGTTCACCGAAGTGGGCGAAGTCTGCTCCCGCTCCGTATCGGAGGTCTGCGGTGACGAAGCGGGCGTATCGTCCTCTACCGATACTGCCGATATGTTGCCGCGGGCATCTCCGGCGGGCGTTCTTGCGTATCCCAAAAAGTATCCTATAATCAAAACGCTTAAAAGCGCAGCCGAAAGACCTGCAATCATTGGAGCCTTGCGGGTCTTTTTAGGCTTATATCCGTCCGGCGGTACTTCCCCGCCCTCGTCGGTCTTTATAAGATTGCGCAAGGCTTTTTTCATCTCGGTTGCTGTTGAGAATCTATCCTTTGGGTCAAACGCACAGGCTTTCAGGATGATATCAGCCATTTCCGGGCTTGCTTCACGCGGTGGGGTGAGCTTCTCGCCGCTGATTCTCTTCATAAACGCGGTCTGACGTTCGGATGGGCTGAGAAGCTGTTTTTCGGAATCCAGAAAAGGCAGACGGTTCTTGTTCAGAAGGCGGTAAAGGACTATTCCGAGCGAATATATATCCGCGCGGGAATCATACTTAGTGCTCATGTAGATTTCGGGAGCCATGTAGTAAGGCGTGCCGACGCCCTGGGTCATGCTCAGCGAATATTCGGAGAGCACCCTTGCCGTTCCGAAATCTCCGAGCTTATAGTTGCCATATTCGTTTATGAAAACGTTTTCCGGCTTGATATCGCGGTGGACGATATTCTTTTTGCTCAGGACTTCGATTGCCGAGCAAATATCTATTCCAAGCTGAGCCGCCTGCTCTTCGGTCGGGGTCTTGTTGAAGAAATATTCGTTTACAGGGGTCAGCAGTTCCATCCTTATGAATATGTCCCAGCTGACGTCATCTTCGGATTCATAGACCTTGTAGTCCTCAATTCTGACGATATTCGGGCAGTTTTTGAAAGAGTCCATTGTTCGGATCTCATTCATGAAGCTATCGACTATCTCTTTGAAATATGCCCTTGAACCGTTGCGGTCGATGCCGTCGTTTTTGCAGAGCATATCCGCCTGGGTAGGGTCGGCGGGGACGGTGATGACCTTTATTGCAGAGTAGGTTGTATAACTGCCGTCGCTTTTGGATACCTTGTAAACTCTGCCGCATTGACCGCTGTATATCCCGCCCCCAAAACCGCACCTGCACGGAGCTTTTGCCACACTTCGCCGGTGACTGCCCGGCGGAATCTTTCAAGTTAATTTATGCTTCACATAGGTTTAACGTCTAATGAGAGCCTACCCGAAAAGCATCAGGCAGGCTCCAAGTAAAAATCTCAGATCACGGCTCAGCCCCATCAGACAGTCCGTGCCTCTTTCTCATAGATACATCCCCGCCAATCATCACATCATAAGCGTTGTTGACAATCCTGTCAATAATCGCATCGGAGATAGGGCTGTCGTTTTCCGGATCAGGATTAATGCGCTCGTACCAGCCTTCCGCATGGTACTGCGTGCAGAAAATCATCGAACGCTCAATGCGTGCTTCAACAATCTCAAGCAGGTCGTATGCTTCATTCGGCGTCAGCTTGCGTATCAGCCATTCGTCAAGTATCAGCAGGTCTACTTTCTTGTAAGTATTTATCACTTTTCTGAGTTCTCCATTAAGTTTGGCAACGGAAAGCTCATCGAGAAGCTCCGGCATACGAATGTATCGCACAGTTTTAAACTTCCGACAGGCGGCGTTGCCAAGAGCACAGGCAATGTATGTCTTGCCGTTTCCTGATGCACCTTTGAGAATAATGTGATGTCCTTCATCAATATATCCGCAGGTTGCAAAGCGAAGCATTTTTCCTTTATCAAGATGTCTGTCTTCAATATACTCAATGCCCTCCATTGTTGCAGAGGCGTCAGAGAATCTTGCGTTTCGTATGTATCTGTCCAGCTTGTTGCTTTGTCTGCGATTCCACTCGCTGTCAACTAAAAGTGCCAATCTGTCTTCAAAGCCAAGCTGACTGTAACTGTACTTGTCTTCAAACTGACGTTCAAGCTCAGACGCAAATGCGTTCATCTTCATCACGCGAAGGCGTTCGATCGTATTATTCAGCATTACTCTCACCGCCCTTCTTCCAGTAAGCGGCACCGCGGGTAATACCATACTTGTTGCTGCTATCAGTCTCTCCGGCAGGCTTGTCAGACTCCTTGCTGTTCTTAAGAAGTGTCGTAATTGTACGGATAGACGGAGAAGAAGAGAATGCAAGCATTCGTTCACAGGCTGACTCAAGTTTCTTCTTTCCGTAGCGCTTACCAAGCTTAGTCAGGCTTACGCAAGCCTTGTAACCCTGTTCAGGAGCACTGCCTGAGGTCAGGAAATACTTTATGACTTCTTCTGTGGACTTGCCAACAGTCTTTGCCCATTCTTTGAACTCATCAGCATTGTAATTCAGATACTCACGATGATTGTCCGGCATATGCTCCGGCTTTACAATTGGTTGTACACTGTACTTTTCAAGTCTTTTATGCGATGTTATCCGACTGCCCTTAAAGTAAACCTCAACAAGATTCTTAGTCAGTCGAATCTGTACCTGTTCCCCAATCAGGTCAAATGGTACAGAGTATTTGTTCATGCCGTCGCTGATGAGATAATCATTCCCAATCATCTGCTGTTTCCACACTGATGGCTCATATGACTGCTTAGGTAAGGGCAACATAAATTCCTTTTCCTCGGAGAGATATGCTTCTCTGCGGTTTCCCGGACGCTTTTGGAATGGCTTTGTGTTTATGATCTCAAGACGTTCAGCGACAGCATCCTTGACTTCTGAAAAAGAGAAAAACTTTCTCTCACGAAGGGCTGCTGTGATCCATGTCGTAGAGAATCCAACCGACCGCTCTACAAGACCCTTATCCTGCGGTCTCCGGACTCTTGCCGGAACGATTGCAGTCCCGTAATACTCTGCGAGCTCCCGGTAGCTTTCATTCAACTGTGTTTCATAGCGCGTATTCGCAGTTACACCGGTTTTGAGGTTATCCGGCACAAGAATCTGAGTTACACCACCGAAATAGGAATAGGCGTGAACGTGACACATCAGCCAGTTTTCTATCTTCATGTCAGTGCAGGCTTCGACATAGAGATACCCACTGCATGGCAGTGCTGCAACAAACAGATACGCTTTGTATTCTTCGCCTGTTACAGAGTCGTAATATGGAATCGTTCCTCCAGCCCAATCAACCTGCATGGTTTCACCGGGTTTGTGTGCGACTCGCATCGTTGCTTTAGTTATCCTTGCCCACTGACGATACTTGTCGCCGAATTGTGTACTCATGTAAGGTTTTTCGCCGTTGGCATATGCCTTTTCGCAATATTCCTGCCAAAGAAGTGTGAGCGTTACGCCTTTCTTGGATAATTCACGGTGGATGTAGTCGTAGTTGATGGCGGCGTAAGTCGTGGAACTGCCGCTGCGAGAACCATAAAACAGCTCGTCAAGCGCCTCGTTAGTCACATCATCGTCAAGCGGCCAGGTAATATTCAATTCCTGTGCGCGGTCAAGCGCTGCCTTGATTGTCTGATGTGAACTGTGGACACTTGCTTCGATACATCTCTGGCTATATCCCTGAGAATGCAGTTCCAAGATTCTTCGATAGTTTGTCATATCCGAACCTCCTAATATTCAAGTCACACATTGCTGTGTGCTGTGAATATTATATCAGCACTACATTCGTGCGGTCAATCTCCGTCGGGGTGCGGTCATAAGTCCGTGAAATTGCGGTTCAAAGTCCGTGCAGGTGCGGTTTTGGGGGCGGGATATACAACCGCTGCCGAGAAGCCGCTCTATTGACCATTCCGGCAACACTTTTGAAATGTTTTTTTCTGACATTTTGTCCCCTCGCAAATGTTTTGCGGTTGATGATTGATTGTAGCACATGGGTTGTTCTGGGTTGTAATTTTGGTTTTACTGTGATTTATTTGCTGGGTTTAGTATAGCATATTTTTTGGGGGATTTCAATTATAAA
>CALDFS010000359.1 GCA_937942105.1 uncultured Ruminococcus sp.
CATAACGGCATTCTTAACCTCTGCATTTTCCTGCTTTTCCGGCTCTATGCCCTCAAGCGTAAGGGTCGGAGTCTGATTCAGCATATCGTCTAAATTGGTCATTGTGCTTCCTCCTGTGAATTATTTATTTTTTTGTCAAACTGATTTGAATTTGTAAGACCGTCCTTAGCGAGCATGGTTTGCAGCACCTGAGCGTCGGTCGTAACGTCGAAGGCGGTATCTCTGAAAAGTCTTTCCAGAAGCTCGCCGAAGGCGTTGTTTATGGTGTCCAGTGTTTTTTCTATCTCGTTCTTGGCTTCTGTGATATCGTCCCCCTGAACGCTCAGCGAATCAAATTCTTCATACGCCCCAACCAGCTTTAAGGTAACCGGCAGGTAGTAATCCATGAACTTTTTCATCTTTTCGCGCTGTTCGGGATGCTCCTTCAAGCGATCGAAGATATCCTTAAGAAGATTTTCAAGGCGGAAGAGCTTTAAGGATATCTCCTCGCCGGGGATATTGTCGTTCATTTCGCGAAGCTTGGCTATGCAGTCCCTGCCCTGGGCCATCATTTCATCAAGCTCGGTGTTTGCATGGGATTCCTTTTTTTCAGGCTCGGCGGCAGGAAGAGCCTTTTTATCCGCCGATTTATCCGGAAGCGATGCCATGCGCACCTTTTCCATGGCAAGGTATTCGTTATATATCTTATCGTCAAGCATTAAGCAGGTGCCGCTCTTGTCAAGATGTCCCTGCGGATAATAGCCTATGCGAAGAAGCTTTTTAATCTCCTTCAGAACCGCCTTCGGGGTGGAGTTTACATGCATAGCAAGCTCATCAATATTGCAGTAACGGTTCTTTCCACAGATTCTTGCAAATCTTTCAGCCCTTGCAAGCCGCTTTTTCTTGTTCTTTCCGGATATTACCGCCAGCAAAGACAAAACCGCGCCCACAAGGCAGACTGTTCCCGCTCCCCCGAACAAAGCAAATTCGGTCACGGCTGAGGCAAGCTTAAGCACCAGAAACATCGCCGTAAAAACGCCTATTCCTATTCCGCCGAACACTTGCATAAGCGTTCCCGAAACATTGCCTATGCGGTTAAACGGAATAATGGTTCTTTTCTGCTGAACGTTTGCAAGCTCGTTTTCCCTTGCCATAGCCGCTCGCTGTTCGCCATTTTCCCTTATCCACCTGTCGGTATAGCTTTCACCGTCATTTGCTGAGGGCTTTTTTGGTGCCGCAGAAGTACTCTTGCCAGCGCCAGTATCAGCAGCTGAGCTTTGACCCGACGCGTTTTTCGGCGGGATGTATTCCGCACCAAAAATGCCCGCAATACCGTCTATAACGTCCGCAACAGCGTCGCTTATGCTTTCCCCGAAGTCGGAGAAGTCGCCGGTGCGCAAAGAGTCTGAAACTGCATCGCGGATATCCTTGCCGATATCACCCCAGTTTTTATTTGAACCGTTTTCGCTCATATCAAATTTATATCCTTTCATACCCGCCGCAAACCGCGAAAAGCTTCGGCAGTTACAAATATATTTCCCTGTGTTGCAATACTGATCCCAAAATTGTCTGCTGAATGCTTACAGATTAGCACTATATATTATAATGCTGTTAAAAGGCAGTTGTCAAGCGGCAAAAGCGCAATAAATAAAGTTTTTTCAAAAAAATTTTCAAAAAGGGCTTGACAAACCGCAAACTTTTAACTATAATAAATAAGTCTCATAACGAAATGGCTGTATAGCTCAGTTGGCTAGAGCATTCGGTTCATACCCGAAGTGTCACTGGTTCAAATCCAGTTACAGCCACCAGCGGCCCGTTGGTCAAGCGGCTAAGACACCGCCCTTTCACGGCGGAAACATGAGTTCGATTCTCGTACGGGTCACCAGCAAAAAAATCCATGCCTTTGGGCGTGGATTTTTTTGAGTGATGCGTTCCTTGCGGAACGTGATGTACCCTTCGGGCGTGATTCGCTTCGCTAGTGATGCAATCGTTTCATCTTCGATAAAACGCGCACGGCGCGAGATGGAACGCATCGCATCACAGCGCGTAAGCGCGATATCACAGCGAGCGTAAGTGAGCGACATCACTACGAACGAAGTGAGTGCATCACTAAAAAACTCTGTATCATTACAAATGAAAAGAAGCGCTCAACGCTTGCCGCTTACGCGGCATTTTTTATTGACATTCCTCCCCCATCATACTATATATAGCCACATTATCGCATTGAAAGGAGAAGCTCCCATGGACTTTTTAGACAGCTTCTACAACAGTTACGACGAGGACGGCAGGCTTTTATTACAGCACGGTCAGGTGGAATACATCACCACTCAGAAATACATACATGATTGTCTGGGAGACAATCATGCGGCTCACATCCTTGAAATCGGCGCGGGAACAGGGCGGTACAGTGTAACTCTTGCTAAGGAAGGCTATTCTGTTACGGCTGTTGAGCTGATAGAGCACAACATTGAAGTGCTCAAAGGCAAGCTGAACGGCACAGAAAACATCAATGTTATTCAGGGCAACGCGAAGGATTTGTCCTTTTTGGGGGATGATTCCTTTGATTTGACCCTGCTTTTGGGACCGATGTATCATCTGTATACCAAGGAGGATCAAATCCTTGCCCTTTCCGAGGCAGTTCGGGTTACCAGGCCAGGCGGATATATCCTTGTCGCCTACTGCATGAACGAGCCTACGATTATTCAGTACGTCTTTATGCGGGATAATCTTAAAAAGACGCTTGAAAACGGCATGGTGACCGACGACTGGCACTGCATCAGCGAGCCTTCGGAGATATTCGAGCTTATCCGCACTGAGGAAATCGCGGAGCTTGACAAAGCCGTCCCGGTGGAGAGAATAAAGCTCGTCGCGGCGGACGGCGCCACAAACTATCTGCGGGAATTGGTTGACAGTATGGACAAGGAAACCTTTGCAAAGTGGGTTGAGTACCATCTTGCCACCTGCGAAAGGCAGGACTTGGTGGGCGCTTCACACCACACTATTGATATAATTCGGAAGAAGCCGCACAGTGCTAAGTAATACTATTATTCTTCTAAAAGTATTCCAAAATGGCGGAAACAAACCCGTTGTGACCCTATTTTACTTTGTTCCTTGGACTGATTGTCAGGACACTTTGCGCCTTCGGGTGAGCCGTTTGTAATCTGTCCTACTACCTGCGGTATCAAGGGGGATGAAACTAAGGGGAAAAGGGGGAAATCCGAAAATCCGACAAAAGTGCGGATTTCCCCCTTTTCCCCTCACGTTTCTCCCCCTTGGACCCTCTTTTCCTTCACCCTTTTACCCCTTTTCCGCACTTTTCCATGCCTACAGGCGAGAAAATCTTGCGTTTTATTTTTACTGCCGTTCCTCGGTGGTAGGTTTGTTCGCCCAGTCATTGGATTGCGGTTCTTCTATTACTTTGATAATCGTACTTCAGCACTTCGAAGAGATACCGAGAGATAGACTTCACTTTTGTCCTTTCCTAATTTTTATCGAGGGGTACACAATGCTATTTAGTCGATTTTTAGAAGAATAATAGTATAATAATCACAATTTGACAGATAAGTAAGCCGTAAAACGGTCTGAGAAATCAAGCTCTCAGACCGTGATTTTTTATATTCCGAACAGCCTTTGTGCATTCTCCCTTGTCCGCGCAAGAAGCCCGGCATACTCCATGCCTTTAAGCTCCGCCGCCTTTTGAGCTGTAAAGCGAATCATGGAGGAATCGCAGGTTTTACCCCTGAAAGGCTCGGGTGCCATGTAGGGGCAGTCAGTCTCTAAAAGAAAGCGGTCTATTGGGATGGACTGCGCAACCCTTTGCGCCTTTTTGGAGTTTTTAAAGGTCAGCGCGCCGGTGAAGCCTATATACATCCCAAGCGATATGACCTCTTTGGCTGTTTCCTCCGAGCCGGAAAAGCAGTGCATTACCCCTTTGGGCTTAAGCTCGCGCAGGATATCCATGCAGTCGCCCACGGCGTCGCGGCAGTGGACTATTACCGGCAGATTAAGCCTGTTTGCAAGGATAATCTGCGCGCGGAATGCGTCAATCTGCGCCGCGCGATCAAACCCGTCTTCGTAGTGATAGTCAAGACCTATTTCCCCTATTGCAGCCACCTTTTCTGATGATAACGCCATCCTTTCCAGCCGCTCGATATAATCCCCGTTGGCATCATAGAGATTTTCGGGGTGGATTCCCACGGCGGTGTAATACTTATCATAGCTTTTTGCGGCGGCAATGCCGTATTCTGATGATTTGAAATCCACCGATGCGTGGATTATCCCGCTTATTCCCCTTTCAAAAAGAGACTTGATAAGCTCGTCGCGAACGCCGTCGAAGCGAGCATCGTCATAATGTGAATGGGTATCTACAATATTTAACAAATCCTGCATAATGCACCTCTTAAATTATCAACAAAAGCTGAAATTTCTGTTGAAAAAATCTCCCCGATATTGTATACTTATAATATCCGATAATATTTCGATTGTCAATAAATTTTTGAAAGGATGATATTATGCTGAAAATGCGTTTTCCGGGCGGTCTTAAAAAGGCTGTCACACTGAGCTATGACGACGGCTTGTTTGACGATATCCGTCTGATGGAGCTTATGGATAAGTACGGTGCTAAGGGTACATTCAACGTAAGCTCGGGGCTATACCGTGAGGAGGGCACCCAGCCGGACGGCGGCTGGCCGAGAATGACAAAGACCGAAGCCTTGAAGGAGTACAAGGCTCACGGCGTGGAGATAGCGGTTCACGGGCTTGTACACCGCGATTTCACCCGCCTTACCGAAGCCGAGCTGAATTATGAGATTTCCGCCGACCGCGCCAATCTTGAAGAGCAGTTTGGAATCGTCGTTCGCGGAGCGGCTTACCCCTATGGCTCTTACAGCGATACCGCAGTTGAGGCGCTGCGCAAAAACGGCATCAAGTATTGCCGCACCGTCTGCTGCCGTGAGGATTTCGGAATGCCGGAGGACTGGCTCAGGCTTTTCGCAACCGCACATCACAAAAATCCCAAGCTGATGGAGCTGGCTCAGAAGTTTGTGGATATGGACACCGACGACCCGCGTATGTTCTATCTTTGGGGGCACACCGCTGAGTTCCGCAACGACAACAACTGGGAGGTCATTGAAAACTTCCTGAAATTCCCGAATGAGCATAAAAAACA
>CALDFS010000360.1 GCA_937942105.1 uncultured Ruminococcus sp.
CGCTGATGTATCAGCTCGCGCTCGGTCTCGGCTACATAGCTTAAAAGCTGAAGGACTATATCAGAAATCAGAGCGCCGGTAAGGTCCTTGCCCCGGCGGGTATCGAGCAGCGGCATATCCAGAACCACTATTGCGGCTGATTTTTCCTTTGTTATTATCCGCCACTGCTCCAGTATTTCATCATAATTTCTGCCCAAGCGGTCGATACTCTTCACAACAAGAACATCACCCTCCTTTAACTTCCGCATAAGGCGCTTATAGCCTGGGCGCTCAAAATCCTTTCCCGAAAGCTTATCCGAAATAACATTGCTATCCGGCACGCCGAATTCCGCCATTGCAAGGCGCTGGCGATCCTCGTTCTGATCCTTTGTGGATACTCTTATGTAGGCATATGTTTTTGACATTTTTCGATTCCTCCTTTTTCTATGTATTTTACTACAGGATAAAAAAACAGCACAATGGTTTTTTCCACTGTACCGGTAAGTTTTTGTTAAATTATGTGCATGCCAAAGGCGATATTACGCCGCTTTTTTAGCTATTCTACTGCGATTTTACAATACTGCCGTTTTCAAGACGGTATCCGGGATAAAAATACTCAAGAATGTTAGTAAACAGCTTTTCGCCCATTCCGTCCAGATACATTATCTGGCGAACGTCGGTAAAGCCGCCCATGGCATTGCGGAAATCTATTATCAGTTCCGCCCTTTTCTCACCGATGCCGTTAATTTTCATCAGCTCATCCTTATTGGCAGAATTGATTGCCGAAACGTCAGGCTGTTCGGATGGTATAAAGCCAAAGCTTGCATATCTTGTCCGGGAATTATATTGGCTTTCAGCGCTGATTATCGCAAAAGCAAAGCAGACGATATAAACTGCCGCTGCCAGTCCAATAAAGAATGCTTCCGATAATGTAAGCCGCCTTGAAGGCTTTTCTATATGCTTTTCTCTTTCGCAAAAGCTGTATTCGCTGCTGCTTTCAGTATAAGCCATTGATTTTTTCCTTCCTTTGTGTGTTATAGACATTATATCACTATGCAGAAGCACAGTCAACAGCTGTTTGAATATTCTGCCACAGCTTGATATTAAGTGCCTTAAATCGCTTGACAAATCCTTTCTGTTCATCTATACTAAAAATGTCAGACGAGAACGAATTTATGCGAGACGGTCTTATTGACAACGCCTGTCGGCACGGGCGACTATATCATTTATAAAGGGCAGATATAAATTGAAAAAGGAACAAACAAAACCGGAGAATCTGCACGTAGGTCACAGGGGCAGAATGAAAAAGCAGTATATGACTATAGGGTTAAACAACTGCAGCGACCTTCACTTGCTTGAAATGCTTCTGTTCTACTCCATTCCAAGGGTGGATACGAATGTTATCGCCCACAGACTTCTGAACAAATTCAAGGACATAAACGGAGTTCTGGAGGCAAGCAAAGAGGACATTCTCAGCATCAAGGGAATAGGCGAAAAAACATATTCACTTATAAAAACCATTGGCGAAATATCAAATTATATGGCTTTTGGTCCGGAAGATATAATAGACCTTTCCGACAAGAAAACTCTTTATGATTACTTTTATTCCTCATCGTATTCTGCGGTGAACGAATACATGAGCGTTGTATTTTTGAACTGCAAAATGGAGGCTATATGCCATTTCAAATATAATTGCAGTGCTGAGGAGCCGTTCAACCCGCTAAAGACCTTCGACCATGATTACAAAATCGGCGAAAAATACTGCGTATGCGCACTCATCAAGCCGAAATCAGACCCTGTGGCGGATAAGAATGAGTTAAAGATCGCCTATGAAATCGCTTCAGTGCTTTCCCGGCATTCAATAGAGCTAAGGGACTTTCTGATAATCGGCAAGGGCGAAGTGCGTTCAGCTATGTACAGCCGGATAGCTAATCCGTAAGCTTCACAAGCTTTCAAATATAGAACATAATATTAATTTATTTGCAGTATTTATACTTATTCTGCGTAAAAAAAGCCTCTGAGGATAAGCCAAAAGCTTTGGCATTATGAAAATATGCCGCTGTTTTTGGCTTTTTTTAAAAAAGCGGTTGACTTTATCGGTTAAAAGCGTTATAATGTCTTAGTATTCTGAAAGGATGTGCTTTCAGCAGATACAAAATTAACACTGCGATTATTTATGTTGTACATATCGCAAAGAAAGGTGAAAAACATGAAAAAGGTATTATCATTATTGCTAGCCATGCTTATGATGCTTGCGCTTGTATCCTGCGGTGATTCTGCTGCTGATGAAGATAAGGTTTATGAAATAGGCATCTGCCAGCTGGTTCAGCACCCCGCTTTGGATGAAGCAACTAAGGGCTTTAAAGACGCTCTTACCGAAAAGCTCGGCGACAAGGTTAAGTTTGACGAGCAGAATGCTTCCGGTGAAGCCACAAACTGCACCACCATCACTTCCAAGTTTGTTTCCGACAAGGTTGACCTTATAATGGCTAACGCTACCGACGCTTTGGCTGCCGCCTCTCAGGCGACCGCAGATATCCCGATAGTTGCAACCTCGATAACCGACTATGCAACCGCTCTGGGCATCTCCGACTGGACGGGCAAGACCGGCTTCAACGTTACCGGCACCGCTGACCTTGCACCTTTGGCTGAACAGGCTGCAATGCTTAAGGAGCTTATACCGGACGCTAAGAACGTTGGAATTCTTTACTGCTCTGCCGAAAAGAACTCCAAGTATCAGGCTGACGTTATCACCAAGGAGCTTGAAGCGCTGGGCATGACCGTTAAGGTTTACACATTCGTTGACACCAACGATGTTACCGCCGTTACCCAGCAGATAGTTGCCGACGCTTGCGACGCTGTATTCGTTCCTACCGATAATACTGCCGCTTCCAACACCGAAGCTATCAACAACGTCCTTGAACCCGCAAAGATTCCCGTAATCGCCGGCGAAGAGGGCATATGCAAGGGATGCGGAATCGCAACTCTTTCCATCAGCTACTATGATATCGGCTACAAGGCCGGTGAAATGGCGTATGAAATCCTTGTAAACGGCAAGGATCCCGCCGACATGGAAATCGAATATGCCAAGGAACTTACCAAAAAGTATGTTGCTGACAGAGCCACTGCGGTAGGCATAACCATCCCCGAAGGCTATGAGCCTATTGCCTGATTAAAGGCTTAAAAAATATGATTTCGCAAAAGCGGTAATCCCAAAAAATTACCGCTTTTTGCGTATTTATCGGAAAGGTCAATTAATATGCTGGAATTTTTACAGTCACTGCCTTCTCCTATTGCTCAGGGAATGATATGGGGAATAATGGCTATAGGCGTTTACATAACCTATAAGATTCTCGACTTTGCGGATTTGACGGTAGACGGCTCCTTGGGCACAGGCGGAGCGGTTCTTGTTGTGCTTACAACCGTAAAGGGCGTCAACATTTACCTGGCGCTTATAATAGCTTTCCTTGCAGGATGTCTTGCCGGGCTTGCTACCGGTCTTCTGCACACAAAGTTCGGTATCCCCGCTATTCTTTCTGGAATCCTTACTCAGCTTGCACTCTATTCAATCAACTTGGGCATAATGGGTGGGCGTGCAAACACCACCATCAGCTGGAGAAACTTTGATCTTATTGTTTCTTCAAAGACGGATCAGCTCGGCTTTACCATACTTAAATGCTTCCTTATAGTCGCTGTTATTATCGGTGTGCTTTACTGGTTCTTCGGCACCGAGCTGGGAAGGTCCATCCGCGCCACCGGCTGCAACCAGACAATGGCGCGTGCAAACGGAATCAATACCGATTATACCAAGATAATAGGTCTTATAATCTCAAACGGAATAGTCGCCCTTTCCGGCGGACTTCTGGCTCAGTTCAGCGGAAGCGCCGATATCAACATGGGCAGAGGTGCAATTGTAATCGGTCTGGCGGCTGTAATCATCGGCGAAGTTATATTCGGCAAGCTGTTTGCAAGCTTTGTTTTAAGGCTTATGTCTGCTGTAATCGGCGGCATAATTTACTATATAGTTATAGCAATAGTTTTGAAGCTTGGTCTGAATGCAAACAACTTAAAGCTGTTCTCGGCTGTTTTTGTTGCGATATTCTTAGCCATACCCTACTGGAAGTCAAAAATCTCCCTCAGCAAGCCTGCCGGCAGGAAGGAGGGCGAAAAGAATGCTTAAAATAGAAAACGTTTATAAAACCTTCAACCCCGGTACAATCAACGAAAAAAAGGCACTTCAGGGAATCAATCTTACCTTGAACAAAGGTGATTTCGTAACCGTCATCGGCGGCAACGGCGCGGGCAAATCCACGCTTTTGAACATGATAACCGGCGTTTACCCGGTTGACAGCGGCAAGATAGTAATTGACGGCGTAGACGTTACCAAGATGCCCGACTATAAGCGCGCCAAATACTTCGGAAGAGTATTTCAGGACCCCATGATGGGCACTGCCGCAGATATGCAAATAGAAGAAAACCTTGCCCTTGCCTACAGACGCGGCAAGAAGATGACCCTTATGCCGGGCATAACTGCAAAGGAACGCGCCCGCTACAAGGAGCTTCTGGCAATGCTCGATTTAGGACTTGAGGACAGACTTACCTCGAAGGTAGGGCTTCTTTCGGGCGGACAGCGCCAGGCTATAACCCTTCTTATGGCAACACTGCAAAACCCCAAGCTTTTAATGCTGGATGAGCATACCGCCGCTTTGGACCCGCAGACGGCTTCAAAGGTGCTTTCGCTCACCGATAAGCTCGTCAGCGAGGGTGAAATAACCACCCTTATGATAACCCACAACATGCGGGACGCCATCACCTACGGCAACCGCCTTATCATGATGAACAAGGGCGAGATAGTGTTTGATATATCGGGTGAGGCTAAGCACAAGCTCACTATTGAGGAGCTTATAAAGAAATTCTCAGAAGCCTCAAACGAAATGCCCAGCGACAGAACTCTTTTGCAGGATTAACAGAATACCATCGCCCACCGGTATATAATCGGCGGGCGATTTTTTGGCTTGCGTTTATTGACAAATGCTTCCCCTGCGGATATAATTAGACTAATATCATCCTTTTTATAGAAAGGTGCTGCTGAAAATATGGAAAAGAACAACTACAAGGCTTGGCTATACTTGGCACCCGCCATACTGTTTCTCGGCTTTTTCATGGTATACCCGCTTATCGATGTTTTTATCTATTCATTTGAAGAGGGCTACAATTCCGCTTCGCAGAGCTATTTCGGAACAGGTCTATATAACTTCGACTATATTCTGCACGACCCCTATTTTTTACAGGCGGTCAAAAACACCCTGATAATGGTTGCAGTTACAGTTCCAATCTCCACCGGGCTTTCCCTGCTTATTTCGCTTGGTTTAAGCTCGATAAAGCCTTTGCGCAAGCTGTTCCAGACGGTTTACTTTCTGCCGTATGTGACTAACACCTTAGCGGTCGGACTTGTGTTCATGATTCTGTTTAAAAAGACGGCTTACACAGACGGTCTTGTGAACCTTATCATAAAGCTTTTCGGCGGAGAGGCTATCGATTTTATTTCCGGTCCCTACCCCGCTAAGATGTTCGTTCTGTGCTTCTATATAATCTGGGTGGTAATGCCGTTTAAGATACTTATTCTTACGAGCGCGCTGACATCCGTCAAGCAGGACTACTACAACACCGCGAGAATTGACGGAACTCCACGACACCGCATATTCACAAAGATAACGCTGCCTATGATATCCCCGATGATATTCTATCTTGTTATAACCGGCTTCATTGGCGCATTCAAGGCATATAGCGACGCAGTTGCGCTATTCGGCACCGACCTTAATGCTTCCGAGATGAACACGATAGTAGGATACATCTACGATATGCTCTATGGCAACAGCGGCGGATATCCCTCATATGCTTCGGCGGCGGCCATAGTGCTGTTTGCAATCGTGCTGACTATAACCGTCATTAATCTTCTGGTCAGCAAGAAGCACGTTTACTATTGATTGGGGGTAAAAACATGTCAAAAGGCATTGAAATCGCGGAAAAGACCGCAAAACGCAAACGTACCGCATTTAATATCTTTATATACATCATGCTTGCACTCTGGGCAGTGATGGTGCTGTTCCCGTTTTACTGGATGATACTCACCTCGTTCAAGAGCTACAGTTCCTACAACTCAGAATACGTTCCGAAATTCTTCACCCTGTCCCCCACCATCCAGAACTACATCGATGCTTTTACAGCCGTTCCGCTTGCAAAATATTTTCTGAATACGCTGATTTTCACCGTTATAACCACAGCAATCATGCTTGTTGTAACGATTCTTGCAGCATACGCCTTTGCACGGATGAATTTCCCGGGAAAGAATCTTTTGTTCTCGATGTTCTTGGCCTT
>CALDFS010000361.1 GCA_937942105.1 uncultured Ruminococcus sp.
AGCCGTAAAGGGTGATAAAGTCGCCGGTGTATTTATTTTTAAGCTCGATGGGTGTGCCCTCGGCGGCAATTTTTCCGCTTTCCAATATAACAACATAGTCGGCGACTGCGGCTTCCTCCATGTAGTGGGTGGTCAGGAAGACTGTCATATCCTCGCTTTTCTGAAGACTTTCTATAGCCGCCCATACGGACTTTCTGGTCTGAGGGTCAAGCCCGGTGGTGGGTTCGTCTAAAATAAGTATTTTCGGCTTGTGAAGTATAGCGCGGGCTATGTCTATTCTGCGGCGCTGTCCGCCGGAAAGCTTGCCCAAAGGGCGCTTTAAAAGCTCCTTAAGCTCCAAAAGCGAATCAAGCTCGGCGATGCGCCGCTCAAACGCCCTGCCGGTGATACCGTAAAGTGCTGCCCGGCATTTTAAATTGTCGATGACCGAAAGCTGCTTATCCAGCACCGAGCTTTGAAAGACTATTCCAAGCTCGCTCTTTATCTCGTCAAGGCTTTCGCTCAGGTTTTTGCCGTCAACGATTATCTCGCCGGAGTCCCTTTTAAGCTGACCGCAGAGCATTGATATGGTTGTGGATTTGCCGGCGCCGTTAACTCCTAAAAATGCGAACAGCTCGCCGGGCTTCACCCGAAAGCTGAGGTCGTTGACTGCATGAACGCTTCCGAAGCTTTTACATAAATGATTTATCTCGATAATGTTTTCCATCAGATGCACCTCTTTCATTTCTTTGATTCAAGTATATAGCCATAGGGAAATCGGTGTCAATCAAAAATCGGTAAGGCGGCAGTTTTGAAGGGTAAGATGTAAAGAAAAAGCCTAAGATGATGGCATCAGACCAACGCAGAGCGTCAGCATAGCGATAACTTTTCATTTTCCTTGCTTTTTTCCAAGGAATGTGTTATAATATACAATAGTAAAGTGTAACAGTATATCCGGCAGCTGAAAGGACGGGTTTATAATGAAACTTATTATTGCGATTATCAATGACGACGATTTCAGAAGCGTTTCCGAGGCTCTTATCAGGGCGGAGTTTCAGTCAACAAGGCTTTCGTCCACCGGAAGCTTCTTAAAAGCCGGCAATTCCACCCTTCTTATCTGCGTTGAGGATGAGCGGCTGAACGAATGCATAGAAATCATCCGCGGGCACTGCAAAAAGCGCAGGCAGATGGTGGCTTCGCCCTCGCTTCACGGCTCGTTTGCCGCATACCCGGTTGAGATAACCATCGGCGGTGCAACGGTGTTCGTTACCGATGTTGAGCGGTTTGAAAAGTTCTGATAGTATGAAGCTTTATTCCAAGGAAGGCGCGGCTGCGCTGGTTGCTTCAATGATTCGGCGCGATAAGATCTGCCGTTCGCTTATCTTAGTCGGCGACAGGGGCGTTGGAAAGCGCACCCTTGCGGGCTATATAGCAATGCAGCTGCTGTGCGAAAAGCGGGACGGCGAACCCTGCGGCGAGTGCAAAAGCTGCCGCATGGCGCAAAAGAACGCTCACCCCGATATTATATGGGTATCCCCAAGCGGAAAATCCGAAAATTTCAGGGTGGATGATCTGCGCCCTGTGGTGTCGGATGTAAGCGTAGCCCCGAATGAGGGAAAGCTGAAAATCTACATCATCCCGGGGATAGATAAAGCCCTTGCGGCGGCGCAGAATATCCTTTTAAAGGTTTTTGAGGAGCCGCCCCCGCACGTTGCATTTATAATGACCGCCGAAGAAAAGGATAAAGTGCTTGAAACCATCCGCTCGCGCGCGATAGCTATAAACGTGCCGTTGGCTTCCGAAAAGGACTGTATACAGGCGCTTGCGGACAACGGAATCATGCAGGATAAGGCAGAGCTTGCCTATGCCGTTTGCGGCGGGAATATAGGCAGGTGCATTGAATACGCCCGGTCGGATGGGGACGATGCCATAGCACGTGTAAAAGCCTGCGCTCAGGCGCTTGCAAAAGGGGATGAATACACCCTGGGAAAAAGCCTTTACGAGCAGGATAGGGAATCGGCTCAGAAGCTGATAAGGCAGGTATCCGCCCTTATTTCGGATGCGTGTCTTATTAAGCAGGGGGTAAAGCCGGAATCCTGCTTTAAGGAGGAGGCAGGGCTTATCGCATCTCAGGTAAGGCTGAGCGGGCTTGTAGCCATGTATGACTGCGCAAGGGAAGCTATTGCTAAGCTTTCGGGCAACTGCTCCGTTCCGCTGACCTGCCAGGATTTTGCCGCGCGGCTGGCGGGGCTGAGCGCTTAAGGGCACTGATTGGTAATTATATGACTGTGCGGAAATCCCGACACGTGCTGCGCGCAGGCGTATCGCATAAAAAGAAAGGAAAAATCAAAGAAAATGATAGAAATAATCGGAGTAAGATTCAAAAGCGTCGGAAAGGTCTACTACTTCTCTCCGGGGGAATATAAGCTTGCCAGCGGCGATAAGGTTATAGTTGAGACTGCAAGAGGAGTGGAGTGCGGCGAGGTGGTATTGGCAAATAAGATGATAGCCGAGGAGGAAGTAGTAAGTCCCCTGAAGCCTGTGATAAGGGTTGCCACTGAGGACGATTTCAAGCAGATAGAGAAAAACGCCGTAAAGGAAAAGGAAGCCTTTGAAATCTGCGAGCGCAAAATCGCGCAGTACAAGCTTAACATGAATCTTGTTGAGGTTGAATGCACCTTCGACAATTCCAAGCTTTTATTCTACTTCACCTCTGATAACAGGGTCGATTTCCGCGAGCTTGTTAAAGACCTTGCATCCGTCTTCCACACAAGAATAGAGCTGCGTCAGATAGGCGTGAGGGACGAGGCTAAGATGCTCGGCGGCTTGGGCGTGTGCGGCAGGGAATTCTGCTGTTCAAGCTTTTTGGGCGAGTTCCAGCCGGTATCCATCAAGATGGCTAAGGAGCAGAGCTTATCGCTTAATCCCACCAAGATATCCGGCACCTGCGGCAGGCTTATGTGCTGCCTGAAATACGAGCAGGACGGTTATGAGTACCTTCTTTCGATAACCCCGAAGGTCGGCGCGCTTGTTGAGACGCCTTCCGGCAAGGGAACTGTTACCGATGCGAATCTGATATCGGGCAAGCTTCATGTAAGGCTGGCAGGAACGGATGGCGACGCGGTGTTTGACAGGGCGCAGGTCAAGCTGATAAAGGATTCAGTTATAAAGCTGAATCGGGACGAGATCAGTGCGCTGAAGGAATTGGAAAAAAACTGATATTGCTTTTTATCCGCTGCGGAGTCTTTCTCTGCGGCGGTTTTTGCGCTAAAAGCATGATATGAAACTGTTTTGCAACCTTTGCGCACGTTTTTGTAATAACTCTGTCATTATTTGTAATCGTTCTGTTCTTGAATTTGCGAATATTCGTGGTACAATGTAATTGTAAGATAAATAAAGCGAACAAAAAATAAAAACGCGAGGTGATCGGAATGATTAATACTAATGCTCTTAGAATTCTTTCGGCGGTGATAGCCGGAATATTGATCGTTGCGGTTATGGCTGCTTGCGGAGCTGTTGAAAAGCCCGATTCGCTTGCCCCGAACAAAGGCACCGAATCCCCGACCATCAGCGATACGCTTCCCGAAACTACCCCACCTGAAACGCAGCCCACCCCTTCACCCACCGATATGACCACAGCGCCGGAGGATGTCCCGCAGCCGGAGACTATCACGGCGCCGGAAGAAACTGTACCTTCCGAAACCTCTTCTGATGTGACATCGTCAGAAAATATCACTTCCGAGCCTGTAGTTACAGATGAGATAGCGGAGCAGGGCGTGAATCACGAAAAAATCGTTGAGATAGCAACGGCACAGCTGGGCGTTCCGTTTAAGCAGGGCGGTCAAAGCCCGGATGATGGCTTTGATTCAACCGGCTTTACATACTATTGCGTGAACGAAGCCGGGTGGGAGTTCCCAAGAAGGCTTTCTGACCAGCTTGAAAGCGGCGATAAGGTTCCCTATTCCGAGCTTAAGCCGGGCGATATAGTCTACTTTTCCGCCGAAGAGGGCGGCGAGGCAAGCTTCTGCGGAGTGTATGTGGGCGGCGGTCTGATAATATACTCAC
>CALDFS010000362.1 GCA_937942105.1 uncultured Ruminococcus sp.
TCAAAAAGAAAGATAAGAAAAAGGAAAAAAAGCCTTTTATTGATGAGCTTCTTGATTGGCTGAAATCCTTTGCTTTGGTTTTTGTAGTTATAATCCTGATATTTACATTTATCGCAAAGACGGCGATAGTACATGGTCACTCCATGAACGATACTCTTGATGATAAGGACTTTTTGCTTTTGTGGAGCCTTTTGTATACCCCTCAGCAGGGCGACATTATTGCCGCAAACTGTGAAGGGCTGAACGAGGTAATAGTTAAAAGGGTAATAGCAGTAGGCGGACAGGAGGTAAACATAGATTTCAGCACCGGCACGGTTTATGTAGACGGTGAGGTGCTGGATGAACCGTATATCAAGAACCTGACGCTGAACGATGAGCTGGCGTTTAACTATCCTATAACGGTTGACGAGGGATATTATTTCTGCATGGGAGATAACAGGCAGAATTCCAAGGATTCCAGGCATCCCGATGTGGGACTTGTCTCGCGGGATGATATACTTGGCAAGGCTATTATGAGGGTGTACCCGTTCAACAAAATAAAATTTTTCAAGTAAAGGATTGATTATAATAGAGGATAAGCTTACAATACAATGGTTCCCGGGGCATATGGCGAAAACCCGCCGTATGATGGTTGAGAACCTGAAGCTTGTTGATGCTGTTGTTGAGGTTACGGATTCACGAATTCCGCGCTCAAGCAGGAACCCTGAGATGGATTCTCTTGTGGGAAGAAAGCCAAGGATAGTAGTGCTCAACAAATGCGATGCTGCCGATGATGCAGTAACAGCACAATGGATAGAAAGCTATAAAAAAAGCGGAGTTCCGGCAATTGCGACCGACTGCCGAAGCGGAAAGAACGTCACAAGAATACTGCCGCTGGTTAAAAACGTCTTAGAAGATGATATAAAAAGATGGTCGGAAAGAGGGATGACCGGGCGTTCCATCAGACTTATGATAGTGGGAATACCAAACGTCGGCAAATCCTCACTTATAAACAGGCTTGCAGGCTCCAAGCGCGCCAAGGTTGAGGACAGACCGGGCGTTACCAAGGGCAAGCAGTGGGTTTCGGTGTCAAACGATATCGAGCTTCTGGATATGCCGGGTGTGCTATGGCCTAAGTTTGAAGATAAGGATGTCGGGCTGTCGCTTGCGTTCACCGGCGCTGTAAAGGATGATATTATTGACATGGAAACGCTTGCCTGCGAGTTTATAACAAGGCTTAGAAGCATTGACAGCGAACCTATAAAGCAAAGATATAATGTTGATGTATCCGAAGACATGACTTCATATGAGGTTCTTGAAGCCATAGGCAGAAGAAGGGGATTTTTGATATCCGGCGGAGAAATCAATACCGAAAGAGCGGCGATTATTCTTATGGATGAGTTCCGCTCGGGCAAGCTGGGCAGGATTTCTCTTGAGCTTCCATACGACATAAATACAATTAACAAAAACGAAAACGGGTGATGCCTATGACCTTAGCCGAATTTGACAATGATATAAGAACGCGTTTTCCGGTTATAGCTGGAGTAGACGAAGCCGGAAGAGGACCGCTTGCGGGCGATGTCTATGCCGCCGCAGTGATACTTCCGCCGGATGCTTGCATTGAAGGCATAAACGACTCAAAGAAGCTCTCGCCCAAAAAGCGCGAAAAGCTGTATGACGAGATAATAGAAAAGGCAGAAGCTTACTGTATAGCAAGTGCTTCGGTCAAGGAAATTGAAGAACTGAATATACTGAACGCCGCCATGCTTGCAATGAAAAGAGCTATCGAAGGTTTGCAAAAGGAAATAGATATAGTGCTTGTAGACGGCAATAAGGTGCCGGACGTTGCCTTTAAAACCTGCCCCATTGTAAAAGGTGATGCTTCCTCGCAGTCGATAGCGGCGGCATCGATTCTTGCCAAGGTCGCAAGGGACAGATATATGCTCGAACTGGATAGATTATACCCTCAGTATCAGTTTTTCAAGCAT
Organism: uncultured Ruminococcus sp.; assembly: GCA_937942105.1. Lineage (GTDB taxonomy): Bacteria > Bacillota > Clostridia > Oscillospirales > Ruminococcaceae > Faeciplasma. The sequence goes on from CALDFS010000362.1 coordinate 1,968, forward strand.
AAGGGCTATGGCACAAAGCTTCATTACGAAATGATAAAAAAATACGGAATAAGCAAGGTTCACAGACCGAGCTTTTTGAAGAATCTGAATGAAAAATGACATGACTTCAAGAGAAATAGGAAATATCGGCGAGGAATTCACCGCGCAGTTTCTAATAAAAAAGGGCTGTGAAATACTTGAAAGAAACTTTACAGTGCGCGGCGGGGAAATCGATATAATCGCGAAGAAGGGGAAGCTCATTCATTTTGTAGAGGTCAAGTCAAGAAAGAAGGACCCTCTTTCAAGCGGCGAAGAGGCATTGACAAAAACCAAGATATCGCGTATCATAAAAGCGGCTCATGAATATATTAACCGCAATGAGATTGACAGCAGCGCAGTTTACGACGCAGCAATAGTTGAAATCAATGACGGCGTTGTGACGGGCTTTGATTATATTCAAAGCGCTTTTACCGAATCAACTTAATATACCTGATAATTTTCACCGAAAGGATGATTTTATAAATGTACTATCAAAGCACAAGAAACAAAAACCTTAAAGTTACCTCTGCTCAGGCAATAGCCCAGGGAATATCCGAGGATGGGGGACTTTTCATCCCGGAAAGCATACCGAGCATAACTTCGGATGACATTAAGTCTCTTTGCGAAATGAGCTATCCTGAAAGAGCGGTATTCGTCTTTTCAAAGTTCTTAACAGACTTCTCAGAGGCTGAAATAAGATACTGCGTTGAGGGAGCGTATAATACCCGTAATTTTGACAGCAAAAGCATCATGGAGCTTGCCCACCTGTTCGACGGCAGATATATGCTGGAGCTTTGGCACGGTCCTACCTGTGCTTTTAAGGATATGGCTTTGCAGATACTTCCTTATTTGCTTACAACATCTGTGAAGAAGCTCGGAATCGATAAAAAGGTTGTAATCTTAGTTGCAACCTCGGGCGATACCGGAAAGGCGGCTTTAGAGGGCTTTAAAGATGTTCTCGGAACCGAGATTTTAGTATTCTATCCCGCTGACGGCGTAAGCGCCATGCAGAAGCTTCAGATGACCACTCAGGAAGGCGATAACGTTTCTGTCTGTGCAATAAAGGGCAACTTTGATGACGCTCAGACCGGCGTTAAGAAGATATTTACCGACCCTGAAACAGCTGCTGTTCTCGACAAAAACGGAATGATGTTCTCAAGCGCAAACTCCATAAACTGGGGCAGACTTGCTCCGCAGATAATCTATTATGTATCGTCCTATGCGGAGCTTCTTAAAAACGGTGAGATTTCCGAGGGCGAAAATATAAATATCTGCGTTCCAACAGGCAACTTTGGCAACATCCTTGCGGCGTACTATGCAAAAAAGATGGGTGTTCCGATAAACAAGCTTATCTGTGCATCAAATTCAAACAATGTCCTAACCGATTTCATAAATACCGGTGTTTACGACAGAAACAGAAAGTTCTACACAACCATTTCACCGTCTATGGATATCCTTATATCCTCTAACCTTGAAAGACTGCTTTATATCCTTTCCGGCGGGGATGATGAGTATATAAGAAAGATATACTCCGAGCTTTCGTCCTGCGGAAGATTCGAGGTCACAGATTCCATCAAGGCGGCCCTTAAAGAGGACTTCGCCTGCGGCTTCTGCTCTGATGATGAAACCAAGGCGGCAATCAAATCGGTGTATGAGAAATATTCCTACACGATGGACACCCATACCGCAGTCGCCCAGAAGGTATATGAGGATTACGCCGCAAAGACGGGTGACAATACTAAGACTGTAATAGCTTCCACCGCAAGCCCCTATAAATTCTCGGCTTCCGTTCTTGAAGCTCTGGGCAGGCTTCCCGAAAATGCGGACGAATTCGCGCTTACCGAGGCATTGGAAAAAGCAAGCGGAATGACTGTTCCCGCTGCACTTGCATCATTAAAATCAAAGGAAATCAGATTCAAGGATACAGTCAGCAAGGAAGAAATGCATCAGGCGGTTTTCGGATTCCTGAAAATAAAATAGGAGTCGGTTGTATAACCGACTCCTACCAAAAAGCTTCTGACTCAGCGTGCAGATCGCAGATCAGCAGCTTCTCGGCTTAAAGGTTTTGCACTCTGTCTGAGCTGAGCAGTTGGGATTCGAGCAGCCGCAGCAGCAAACATCAATTTTGCCGGCAACACATTCCTTGGAATCTCTGTTGTATACGCAGTTGGAAACATCACACTTTATGCCGTAAATCTTATCGTGTTCCATAATAGTTAGTTCCTTTCTTGTTTTAGCGATAGATTTGAAAGTACTTATTTCTAAGCATAGCGCTTATTCTAAGTATAAATATTATTAACGGCAAATCAAAATATATTCGTTGGAGGCGGTTTGATGTCTTTATTTGTCATAGCAGATCTGCATCTTTCGCTTTCAGCGGATAAGCCGATGGATATTTTCGGCGGATGGGACAATTATGTGGAGCGCCTTCAAGCCAACTGGCAGGAAAGCGTTACGCCGGATGATACCGTTGTCATTCCCGGGGATATTTCCTGGGCGATGGGTCTTGAAAATGCTCTTGCGGATTTTAAGTTCATTGATAAGTTGGGTGGCAAAAAAATCATATTAAAAGGAAATCATGACTACTGGTGGACAACTAAATCAAAGGCGGATAGGTTTTTTGCAGATAACGGCATTGAAAGCATAAGCATACTTCATAATAACCATTATAGCTATGGAGATATTGGCATCTGCGGCACAAGGGGCTGGATAAACGACGGAAGCGAGCCTTGCGATGCCAAGGTCATACGCCGCGAGGCTATGAGGCTGGAAAGATCTATAGAATCCGCTTTGGCAGAGAATTTGCGCCCGATAGTTTTCCTGCATTACCCGCCGGTATTTGCAAATGTGACTAATCCGGAAATTTTAGATGTTTTGCTCAAATACAATATAAAACAGTGCTTTTATGGTCATCTGCATGGTCCGTCCTGCGGATTGGCAGTCAATGGGACAAGATATGGCATAGATTTTCGCTTGATATCAAGTGATTATTTACAGTTCAGACCGCTTAACATAACCGAAATTGTGCAAAATGCCAAATTATAGTTTTTCTATAGAAAAAAATTTTTTGGTGTGCTATACTTAGTTATTGTGTATTAATATCATTAATTATACAGGAGGACGTAATATGTTAAAATCCAAAAATCAGGTAGAAACAAACAAATACGAATTGGAGATAGAGGTTTCGGCAGAGGCTTTTGAAGAGGCATTGCAGAGGTCCTATCTTAAGAACAAGGCTAAAATCACAATCAATGGTTTCCGCCCGGGCAAGGCTCCCAGAAAGATCATTGAAAAGGAATACGGCGAAGAGGTCTTCTTTGAGGATGCTGTAAACGATGTTTACGGTCCCGCTGTTGAGGAAGCTGTAAAGGAGGCTGAGCTTATCCTTGTTGCCGCTCCCGATGTTGAAGTCACCGAGGTTTCCAAGGCTGCCGGCGTTAAGTTCAAGGCGACCTGCACCACCAAGCCTGTTGTTGATATCAAGGATTACAAGGGTATAAACGTAAAGAAAACAGTCAATGCTGTTACAGACGAGGCTGTTGAGCATGAGATAGGTCATATGCTCGAAAAGAATTCAAGAACCATCAGCGTTGATGACAGAGCCGCCCAGAACGGCGATGATGTAGTTATCGACTTTGAGGGCTTCAAGGACGGTGTTGCGTTCGACGGCGGCAAGGCAGAGAAGTTCACGCTTAAGCTTGGAAGCGGCCAGTTCATCCCTGGCTTTGAGGATCAGGTTGTTGGTCATAACGTTGGCGATGAGTTTGATATCAACGTAACCTTCCCCGAGGAGTATCAGGCTAAAGAGCTTGCAGGTGCGCCTGTAGTCTTCAAAATCAAGCTTCATGAAATCATGACCACCGAGCTTCCTGAGCTTGATGACGATTTCGTTAAGGACACTTCCGATTTCAACACTGTTGAAGAATTAAGAGCAGACGTAAGAAAGCATCTTGAAGAGGATGCCGAAAAGCAGGCTGACAACGAGGTTGAAACCGCAATTTTGGACGCTGTAATCAATAAATTAGAGGGCGAGATTCCCGAGGTTATGTATGAGAATAAGGTAAACGATATGATTGAAGACCTTTCTCAGCGTTTGGCTCAGCAGGGAATTCAGCTGGATATGTATCTTCAGTTCACCGGCATGACTATGGATTCTTTAAAGACCACCTACCGCGAGCAGGCCGAAAAGCAGGTTAAGCTTCGCTTGGCTCTTGAAAAGGTAGTTGAGCTTGAAGCTATCGAGCCCACCGAAGAGGAAATCGAGCAGGAGTTTGCTCATATCGGCGAACATTATAATATGCCTGTTGAAACCGTTAAGAAGTACATCCGCGCAGAGGATATCAAGCTTGATGTTGCAGTAGGTAAGGCAGTAGATCTTATCAAGGACAGCGCAGTTATCGAATAATTTTTGTTTTTGCTTACATTTTTAGGAGGAGCAATATGGCATTAGTACCAAACGTAATAGAGCAAACAAGCCATGGTGAAAGATTTTATGATATCTTTTCCAGACTTCTTAACGACAGAATCATAGTTCTGTCAGACGAAGTTAACGATGCTACGGCAAGCATAGTAGTTGCACAGCTTCTGTTTTTGGAGAGTCAGGATTCCGAAAAGGATATATATCTTTACATCAACAGCCCCGGCGGCTCTATAACCGCAGGCTTTGCGATTTATGATACCATGCAGTATGTAAAGTGCGACGTTTCTACGATTTGCGTAGGTATGGCGGCTTCCATGGGCTCGTTCCTGCTTGCCGGCGGCGCAAAGGGCAAGCGCATAGCTCTGCCCAACAGTGAAATTTTGATTCATCAGCCGCTTATAGGCGGAGGTCTTTCCGGTCAGTGCACCGATATTAAGATTCATTCTGATCATCTTGTCAGAACAAGAGAGAAGCTTAACAGAATCCTTGCACAGAACACCGGAAGAACGATTGAAGAAATCCAGCGCGACACCGAAAGGGATAACTATATGACCGCAGAGGAAGCCGTTGCATACGGTCTTATCGACAAGGTCATTGAAAAGCAGTAATTCAACTACTAATTTTCGTCTGAAATGATAGCAAAAAAGCGGGCACAAAACCGCTGTATTATGGGTTTTGCACCTGCTTTTTTGTTCATTTCTAGACGAAAATAAGTAGAAGTGTTTGCCGGGCAGAGGCGTGTCCGGCAGCACTTTTGATTTGATAAAGCAAGGAGGTAAAATAAATGGCCTCAAACGACGGCATTAAAAGATGCGATTTCTGCGGTAAGCCTGAAAATCGCGTTAAAAGCCTGTTTTCGGCAGGAGATGTTCACATCTGTGACGAATGTGTGCTTTTCTGCTATGATATTCTTGAAGAAAAAAGCCTTGTAAAAAGCTCAAAGAAACAGTCTGATTCCGATATTACCCTAACAAAGCCGGCTGAGATTAAAAAAGTTCTGGACCAGTATGTTATCGGGCAGGACGAAGCCAAGCTGACTCTTTCGGTAGCTGTTTACAATCACTATAAAAGACTTCTGGCAAACGACGAAGAGGATGATGTTGAGATTCAAAAATCCAACGTTCTGCTTTTGGGTCCTACCGGCGTAGGAAAGACCCTGCTTGCTCAGACACTTGCTAAGACCCTTAACGTGCCATTTGCAATAGCTGATGCTACAACACTTACAGAAGCCGGATACGTTGGAGATGATGTTGAAAACGTCCTTTTAAGACTTATTCAGGCAGCGGATTATGACGTTGAAGCCGCAGAGCACGGAATTATATATATCGACGAAATCGATAAGATAGCAAGAAAGTCTGAAAACGTCTCCATAACAAGGGATGTAAGCGGTGAGGGCGTTCAGCAGGCACTTTTGAAGATAGTCGAGGGTACAGTTTCAAACGTTCCCCCGCAGGGCGGAAGAAAGCACCCCAATCAGGAGTTTATTCAGATAGACACCAAGAACATCCTATTTATCTGCGGCGGCGCGTTTGACGGGCTTGAAAGCGTTATCAGGCGCAGAACGGATACTTCGCAGATAGGCTTCGGCGGCAAGCTGAAGGTCAAGGAAGATTCCGAGAATGTGCTCAAAAACGTTATCCCGCAGGATATCGTGAAGTACGGCATAATTCCCGAACTTATAGGAAGGCTTCCGGTAATAACCGTTCTTTCCGGTCTTGACGAGGACGCACTGGTGTCTATCCTGACACAGCCCAAAAACTCGCTTGAAAAGCAGTATAAGAAGCTGTTTGAGTATGACGGCATAGAGCTTGAAATCACCGATGAAGCCAAGCGTGAAATCGCAAAGAAGGCAATTGCCCAGAAAACCGGAGCAAGAGGACTTCGCTCGATTATCGAGGGGATTCTTCTTAAACCGATGTTCGATGCTCCGTCCGACGGCGATATAATCAAGGTTATTATCACCCCAGAATGCGTCACGGATGGCGCAGAGCCGGAGATTATAAGAAGCGTTGACGAGCGCAAAAAGGCGTAAATACTAAAAGGAACGTGATTATTGCGTTCCTTTTTGAATATATGGACTTATACATAATGTGGTGATAAAATGTCAACCAAAATAGAAACAAAATATATGTCCCGAAGCGACTGGAAAAGAATCCTCCGCCGCGAAACCGCATATACGGATATTTCAAGCGGCGATATGCGCGGAGAAGCCTCGCTTCTGCATATCCTTAAGGTCGCAGAGCCGCTGGCGGTTTTCAGCGTTGATCATAATATCATGATTTGCGACGATGGCTATTATTGGCTTCAGCTGGCGTTTGAAAATAAAAACTGGTGGCTGACAGTGATGTTCAACCCCGCCGGCGAGTGCATCCAGTATTATTTCGATATTACCAAGCGGAACATAATTAACGGTGAGAACTCATCTTTCTGTGACCTCATGCTCGATATCGTAGTACAGCCAGACGGGAGGGCTGCACTTTTAGATATGAACGAGCTCCAACAGGCTCTGAATCATGGGAACATCACAAAAAAGGATTGTCTACTTGCATTAAAGACCTCACATGAAATTCTTGACGGTCTGAAAACCGATTTTTGCAGACTCCGCGATTACTGCACCGAGCTGTTTTCAAGGCTTGTGCCGGACTTAAAATAATAATATAAGCTCAAAATCAAAAAATTTTTTCAAAAACGCTAACCGATTTAAATTTTCGATACTATTTAGATGAAAGCTTTCAAACATTCGCAGCTCCTGTAGAAAAGGGTGGCAGTATGGCAGAAATTGACGTTAATAAACTGATTCAGGATAACCTTGCGGCGTTTTACGGATACGCCTACGAGCGTCTTTACGACAAGGAAAAGGCAACCGACCTTGCCCATGAAATTGTGGTTGAAATCCTTGCATCGGCGAAAAATCTCAGGGATGACAAGGCGTTCTGGGCGTTTGCTTGGAAGATTGCCGAAAATACCTTCCGCAAATTCATCCGCCGTGAGGATTTGAAGCGTAAATGCGAGCTTGATTTGGAGAATATCTCCTATCAAACGGTGTATTCGCCCGAGCATGAATATATTATTCATGAGGATAAAAAGGATTCTACATATCTTCTCCGTCGGGAGCTTTCACTGCTCGCCAAAGCCCACAGAGATATCCTGATAGCGTATTATGTCGACAACAAAAGCTGCTCGCAGATTTCTAAGGAGCAAAAAATCAGCGTAGAGATGGTTAAATACCATCTGTTCAAAATACGCAAAATCTTGAAAGAAGGAATCGGTATGACAAGAGAATTGGGCGAAAAGAGCTATAATCCCGGCGTTTTAAGAATTAATTTCTGGGGCGGCCAGAACAAATATTCAAGACTGTGCGACCGCTTGCTCCCAGGCAATATCCTGCTTGCGGCATACAAAAAGCCGGTGAGCGCTGAGGAGCTTTCACTCGAGCTGGGCGTTGCAATGCCGTATTTAGAGGATGAAATAGCAATCCTTGTGGCGGCGGGGGTGCTTAAAGAGGTCGGCAAAAAGTATCAGACTAACCTTGTAATCCTGACGGACGAGTATGATAAGAGCTTTGAAAAGGAAACCGCACCCCTCTATGATGAGATTTCGGCGGAGATATATAATACAGTCCATAAAGCCCTTCCGCAGGTAAGAGAGCTTGATTTCAAGGGCAACGACTATGACGACAACAGGCTGATGTTTGCCTTACTTAACATAGCCTTTGTAAACGGCTTTGGAAGGTCTGACTATATTTCTCCATATGGCGAAGAGCCGGAACTTCCGCTCGGCTGTCATGGCTGGATTTGGGGACATGACAATGATTACAAGAACTCGCATTTCAACGGAGTTACAATGCATACGCCAAACAGTGCGGGAACGGCATGGTTTTCAGCTGAAAACTATAAGGTTATACGACCCTGCCAGATGTATGACCATTCATACTTTTCTCAAAGGGCTGAAGCCGTATGCGACACCATACTTGAAAAAGAAGCGAACAAGAACAATCCAACCCTGCCATGGCTGATAGAACGCAGGTTTATTTTCAGCGACAACGGCAAGCTGTCCGCAAACTTCCCGGTATTCCGAGAAAGCGTTTACTATGGAGTACTCGAGATTTTAGAGCCGGCGATAGCCCAAACCGCAAGCTGCATGATAGATATTTCGGACAGAGCGGCTAAAATCCTCGAAAAATCCGCTCCTGCCTCCGTAAAGGAGCAGTGCGCAACAATCGCGAAGATACATCATCGGTTAGACGTTGCTGCATTCATCCTTGAAAAGCTGATTGCCGACGGCAAGCTCTATCTTCCCAAGGAGGAAACCCCACTTTGCATGTGGGGCGTAAAGAAGGATTCTTAATGCGTCGCGCACTGTAGCGCAGTAATCGCGCAGTATTTTTCGTGATATAATATGACAAGCTCCGCAATGTACCAAACGGTTTTCATGCGGAGCTTGATTTATTTTGCAGGGTGCGGTATAATAAGCATATCAATTCTAAGGACGTGATAATTTGCCATCACCGTTAGCTGACAGAATACGACCCAGAACTTTGGACGATGTAGTAGGGCAGAGCCATCTTCTGGGCAAGGATAAGCCTCTCAGAAGGATTATTGAAAGCGGAAGAATTCCGAATATGATATTTTACGGTTCGAGCGGCATCGGAAAAACAACTGTCGCAAGAATCATCGCCGATAATAC
>CALDFS010000363.1 GCA_937942105.1 uncultured Ruminococcus sp.
TCGAAGCCTACTACGAGGCGGTTCAGAGGGAGCATGGTGAGCCTGAGCCGAGCTGAGGGAGAGTGATTATATCCCCAAGAATTTTTAGCGAGATATGCGTGGAGGGTTCTGCGCATATCTTTTTTTAGGTGATTTCAAGATGTGAATTTGAAAAGTGGCAAAAATATGAGGAAAATATATTTGAAAAGTCAGGATTTTATAAGCTATTTTCTATTGAAAAGTTGCCTCAGGCTTGTTTTCTTATGATTTGCTTGACACATTAGCTAAAATATCATATAATAAAAATAGCTAATATAAAGGAGGGCAATACCGTGACAACTGTAACCGCAACCGAGATTCAGAACAATTTCGGCAAGTACCTGCAAATGGCGCAATCGGGCGAGGAAATAATAATTCTGCGAAACGGCAAGGAGATGGCGAGGCTTATTTCCCGCGAAAAAAGCGTTTCATTCCTGACCGATTCCATAGTCGGCGTTCTTAAAAACGACTATGACGATAAAGCTGTAAGGGCAGAGAGGATATCGAAATATGAAGGTGATGATTGACACAAACATAATTCTCGATGTCCTGTGTAAAAGAGCGGGCTTGTATGAAGCTTCCGCTTCGGTCATGAAATACTGCGAAATAGGCAGGATATACGGGGTTATATCTGCGCTTACCGTTCCGAACATCGTGTATATAATGCGCAAGGAGCTTGACGTTCAAAAAACGAAAGAGATAATCGAAAAATTACAGCTGATATTCACGGTCGCCGATTTAAAAGCCGGCGATATTACAAAGGCGATGTCAATTAATTTTAAGGACTTTGAGGACGCTCTTCAAAGTGTGTGTGCATCAAGGATCAAAGCTGATTATATCGTGACAAGAAATATAAGGGATTTTGCAAACAGCAGTGTTAAGGCAATAGCTCCGGACGGGCTTTTGAAAATAACACGGCAGCCGGATGTGTGATTCCCACCTGTGAACTAAAAACCACGGGAATCACATATTTTGTTACTAAAATTTTTACCTCATATCCCTTTACAAATTGGTGGAATTGTGATAGAATATATCTTGCAATGTTATGCAAAGGCATATCAAATTTATGCAAAGTATAACTTCCAAATTAATAAGGAGGATATTTATGGCAAGAAAAATGAAAACCATGGATGGTAACAACGCGGCTGCCTGGGCGGCATATCCGTTTACCGAAGTCGCTGCTATCTATCCTATCACCCCTTCCTCAGTAATGGCTGAGGTTACGGACGCTTGGAGTGCCAAGGGACAGACAAACCTTTTCAACACCCCCGTAAGAGTTGCTGAAATGCAGTCTGAGGCCGGTGCTGCCGGTACTGTTCACGGCTCTTTGTCCGCAGGTGCGCTTACCACTACTTATACCGCTTCTCAGGGTCTTCTTCTGATGATTCCGAATATGTATAAGATTGCCGGTGAGCTTCTTCCCTGCGTTATCCATGTTTCCGCAAGATGCGTAGCAAGCCATGCTCTTAACATCTTCGGCGACCATTCGGATATTTATGCGTGCCGTCAGACAGGCTTTGCAATGCTCTGCTCCACCAACCCGCAGGAGGTTATGGATCTGGGCACCATCGCTCACTTATCCACAATCAAATCAAGAGTTCCCTTCCTTCACTTCTTCGACGGCTTCAGAACCTCGCACGAGATTCAGAAGATTGAGACATGGGACAAGGCCGACGTTGCCGAGATGGTTGACTGGGACGCGCTCGACGCTTTCAGAAACCGCGCCATCAACCCCGAGCACCCCGTTCTTCGCGGCTCCGCTCAGAACCCCGACATCTTCTTCCAGGCACGTGAAGCCTGCAACACCTACTATGACGCTGTTCCCGGCATCGTAGAGGAGTATATGGCTAAGGTCAATGCCAAGATAGGCACCGACTATAAGCTGTTCAACTACTACGGTGCTCCCGACGCTGAGCGGGTCATCATTGCCATGGGCTCCATCTGCAACGTGGCCGAGGAGGTCATCGACTACATGACCGCCAAGGGCGAGAAGGTCGGTATGGTGAAGGTGCGTCTGTATCGTCCCTTCCGCGCTGACAAGCTGATCGCCGCTATCCCCGCCACCTGCAAGAAGATCGCCGTGCTGGACCGCACCAAGGAGCCCGGCGCTCTGGGCGAGCCTCTGTACCTGGATGTGGTCACCTCCCTGGCC
>CALDFS010000364.1 GCA_937942105.1 uncultured Ruminococcus sp.
GATAAACGCTGAAAGCATCTAAGCGTGAAGCCGTCCTTAAGATAAGATATCCCATCAGGTTAACTGAGTAAGACCCCCGGAAGACTACCGGGTTGATAGGCTCAAAGTGTAAGCGCTGTGAAGTGTTTAGCTAGTGAGTACTAATAGGTCGAGGGCTTAACCTTTAGAAATTATGTTCATCCATTGCTTAAAACATTATTCAATTTTGAAGTTGTCAGCTTCAGGAATTTGAAGTTAACACTTCAACAGTCGGTGACGATTGAGATGAGGTTCCACCTGTTCCCATGCCGAACACAGAAGTTAAGCTCATCTTCGCCTACGATACTTGGCGGGTAACTGCCTGGGAAAATTGGTGTCGCCGACATAAATACGAAGGAGAGCATTATCGCTCTCTTTCGTCATATTGCCTCTTAGCTCAGTCGGTAGAGCACATGACTGTTAATCATGGGGTCGTCAGTTCGAGCCTGACAGAGGCAGCCATAAAAGACTTGCAGTTTGCAGGTCTTTTTTTCTATGTTTGACAATTTCCTGTTTATGGTGTATACTTGTCACAAGAGGTGATATTTATGCTGACATTACTGAGAAATCTGTTAACTTCAGTTTTCGGCTTTATGCTGATCTTTGCCATCGCTTTGCTTGCACTTATCCAGAATATGATAATGCCCTATCGGGTTGGACCTGAGTGGGAGGATTATGACTATTATGCCGTAGATCCAACCTTTGAGCTTACCCGCGATGATGATGCATATCAGGCTTCGCTTTATGACGTCAACTCGCTTCGTAAAAAATGCTTTTACGGCACCAATCAGCATTTGAGCGGAAGGGTTACTGCCGTTGTCATCTATATGGAAGACTTTGAAAGCGACTGGACAAATGAGCAGATTGACGAGTTCACCGAAAAGGATGTTGAACCGGCTCTTGATTTTTTAGAGAAGCAAGCCGAAAAATACGGTGTTGAGCTCGATTTTGAAACAAAGATTTTGCGGAACGGCTTCTATGATGATGAGGTAATCATCGACATCGACGAATCCGGCTACACAACCATAGATGTTTTAGAGCAGGCGGCTAAAAGCTATAATTATGAATCCCAATACGATATTCTTTATAGTTTAGAGGAGGAATATGGCACCGAGGTTCTGTTCATAACCGTATTCAACAAGCCGGGATGCGGCTATGCTCTCAATCCCAAGCCGGGGACGGATTTCAGGGCAGTTGAACACTGCATTATGTTCTCGATTGACAAGGACTATCAGACCGAGTATGAGCCGGGAACCAACGCTCCGATCATTGTGTCCACCGCGCTCCACCTTTTCGGTGGTGAAAGCCTAAATAAGCCGGAGGGGCGCAAAGCTATCTCGCAGATTCTTTACCCCAACGACATTATGCGCAATCAGCCCTTCGATATAGCCGAAAGCGATATCGGTGAGGCAACAGCATATTATATCGGCTGGATTGATGTTGTTCCCGAGTCTGTGTATTCTCAGGGCTGGAATGAATAAGAATGTTTTTTGTGCTGCGCCGCGCACCGTAATTGCCTGCACCGCACAGCACAGCATGACGCACTCATTGCTCAATATCCTGAAATTTTCTGTGAGAGGAGAAGTCTTGATATGCCCGATATGACATTTTCAGAGATGGTTCAAAGCTCAAATAACATAGTTTTCTTCGGCGGTGCAGGGGTATCCACCGAAAGCGGTATTCCTGATTTTCGCGGAAGCGGCGGCTTGTATACCGATTCCACTTCTGAAATTCCGCCCGAGGTGATCCTCAGCCACGATTACCTTTATACCCACCCACGCGAGTTTTACAGCTACTACCGCACGAATATGCTCTATCCCGATGCTAAGCCGAACTCAGCTCATATTGCCCTTGCAAAGCTTGAAGAGATGGGCAAGCTAAAAGCGGTCATAACCCAGAATATAGACGGTCTGCACCAAAAGGCTGGCTCGCGGAATGTTATAGAGCTGCATGGCTCCTCACTCCGCAATTACTGTGTTAAGTGCGGAAGGAAATATGACCTTGACTATGTGATATCCTGCGAGGGCGTGCCCAAGTGCGAAAGCTGCGGCGGATTCGTTCGCCCGGATGTAGTCATGTACGGCGAGGGGCTGGACTCAGAAGCGATAGAATCGTCCGTCCGAGCTGTGAGCGAGTGCGATATGCTCATAGTCGGCGGAACCTCGCTGACGGTTTATCCTGCTGCGGGTCTTGTAAATTACTATCGCGGAAACAAGCTTGTAATTATAAACCGCGACCCGACGCCCTTTGATTCATATGCCCGTATGGTCATAAGAAAGCCCATAGCTGAGGTGTTTTCGGAATTTGCTTGAGAAATATCATGTAAAATAAAGATTTTTGCCGCTGCTTGGCAAGCTTTTTTGCTAATAGCTATTGACTTTTCACCATGTTTTGGCTATACTAAATAAGTGAATGTCCTTTGCGGACAGGCAAAAATTATTAAGGAGGCAAAAAAAGTGCGACGCATTAAAAAACCGGTTTTCTTTATTGTTGTTGTGCTTATAACTGTTTTTGCCCTGCTTACCTTTATGGGTATCAGCACTTATTACGGCGATATTGAAACCAAGATTATCAAGTCTACCGACGATATTCGTTGGGGTATTGATATCAGCGGCGGTGTTGACGTAACGTTTGCTCCCCCGGAGGATGCAGAGCCTACCAAGGAACAGATGGACGCTGCTCAGGCAGCTCTTGAAATGCGACTTGTAAACCTTGGTATTACAGACTATGAGCTTTATGTTGATGATTCCAATTACGATATTATCGTAAGATTCCCCTGGCAGGCGGGCGAGACTGACTTCGACCCCGAAGCCGCTGTCAAGGAGCTTGGCGAGATGGCTGAGCTTACTTTCAGAGAAGGTCACAATGTAGATGAGTACGGTCTTCCTACCGGCGTTACAGCCGAAAATGTTATTCTCACAGGTGACATGGTAGAGAGCGCACAGGGTGCCGCTTGGCAGGATGAAAATGGAAACTACGAATTCGGCGTTTCCCTTGAACTCACCGAGGAAGGCAAAAAAGCGTTTGCCGAAGCCACAACAAGGCTTGCCGGCACCGGCGAGGTCATATCCATCTGGATGGACGATACCTGCATATCCTACCCGACTGTTGAAACCGCCATCACCGATGGCAAGGCTCAGATTACCGGCAACTTCACATGGGAGTCTGCAAAGGCTCTTGGCGATAAGATCGCTGCTGGTGCTCTGCCCTATAAGCTGGTAACCTCAAACTTTCGAACCATTTCTGCGGCCATGGGTACCGGTGCAAGAAACGCAATGCTGATTGCGGGTCTGGTTGCTTTTATTCTTATCTGCATTTATATGATTATAATTTACAGACTCCCCGGCTTCGTTGCTTCCATCGCTTTGGTGGGACAGGTTGTGGGAACCATCGCCTGCATAACAGGCTTCTTCGGAAATATCCCCAGCTTCACGCTGACGATTCCCGGTATCGCCGGTATCATCTTAGCTGTAGGTATGGGTGTTGACGCTAACGTTGTAACCTTCGAGCGTGTAAAGGAAGAATTAAGAAACGGCAAGACCCTTAATTCCGCCCTTGAGCTTGGATATTCAAGAGCGTGGTCAGCTATCTTCGATGGTAACATAACCATCGTGTTCGTAGCTCTCATCCTTATGGGCGCCTTCGGCCCGCCGGACAGCCTTATTGCAAAGCTGATGAGCTGGCTCTACTTCCTCTTCCCGACGACTATCGAGGGAACGATTTACTCATTCGGTTTCACCCTTCTCGTCGGTGTTATCCTTAACTTTGTATTCGGCGTATTCTGTTCAAGACTTATGCTTGCGTCCCTTTCAAAGTTCAAGTCCTTAAGAAATCCCAAGCTATACGGAGGTGTCAGCAATGAATAAGACCTTTGATGTAGTAGGAAAGAAAAAATATTTCTATATCTTCTCGATTGCCGTTATCGTGATTGCCATTATCCTCACTTTCGTGATGGGTATGAACATTGCGATAGAATTCAAGGGCGGCACGATCATCACCTATTCCTATAGCGGTACAATCAACGAAAACAGTGTAGCATCCACCGCTACAAGCATTGTAAATCAGCCCTGTAACGCAACCCTGGGCGAAAGCCTTGCCGACGGTATGAAGACAGTATCACTCTCCTT
Organism: uncultured Ruminococcus sp.; assembly: GCA_937942105.1. GTDB lineage: Bacteria > Bacillota > Clostridia > Oscillospirales > Ruminococcaceae > Faeciplasma. The sequence continues at coordinate 4,146 of CALDFS010000364.1, forward strand.
CCCGTCCTCTAAGGGACTTTCGGCGGAGGTTCAGTCTGTATTGACTGACGAGCTTGACGCTGCGTTTGCGGATAACTCGCTTTCATTGTACAGCTCGCAGGATGTTAACCCGACTACCGGTTCCGGCTTCTTCGGAAAGTGTCTGGTTGCGGTCGCATTCTCGGCAATAGTCATGATAGTTTATATCGGTCTGCGCTTCAGAAAGATAGGCGGTTGGATTGCCGGCTGCTGCTCGGTTATCGCGCTTATCCACGATATGTGCTTTGTATATGCTTGTTGCGTTATCTGCCGCTTTGATATCGATTCCAACTTCATGGCGGTGCTTCTGACCATCCTTGGCTACTCTATCAACGCAACCATCATCATCTATGATAGAATCCGCGAGAACAGACAGCTTTACGGCACTGAAAAGAGTTTGGATGAGCTTGTAAATATGAGTGTTTCGCAGTCCTTCGGCAGATCTTTGCACACCACCGTTACAACGGTTATAGCCATGGCGTCTATCTGTATAGTAGCCCTTATCGCGGGTGTTGATTCGATTCTGAGCTTTGCATTCCCGCTGGTTATAGGACTTCTTGCCGGCGTTTACTCGTCAAACTGCATAGCCCCCACATTGTGGACGGTTTGGCAGGGCGCGGTTGACCGCAAGAAAGCACAGAACAATTAAGATTTTAGCGGCTGCCTGCAAAGTTAGGCAGCCGCTTTGCTTTTACGTAGAATTAGTATTAGACCCGAAAGGTAGTTATCATGTCTACAAACGATAAAATCTATGCAGGCATCTCCGCCGCCTGCGGATATCCCGAGCTTCCCGAAATCACGGTCAAAAATCTCTGCGAAAAGGGGGTCAAGTATCTTGAGATATTTGTAAACACCCATTCCGAGGTTGAGCCGGAATATATTAATCAGCTTGCCGATATTATCCGTGCAAACGGTGCGCGCTGTATCTCCCTGCATCCATTTACCGCCGGGATAGACACCTATATGCTTTACACAGGCTATGAGCGCAGGATAAGGGATTATTTAGAGTATCACAAAAGGTATTTTGAAGCCATGAACATTCTGGGCGCAAAATACTTTGTTCTTCACGGCAATAAGAACCCCTGCCCGGATGAGGTCGTTATAGAAGGGTATGCAAGGCTGAACGCAGTTGCAAAGCAGTTCGGGGTAAGGGTCTTGCAGGAAAACGTCTGCCGCTGCACCACAGGTGAGCTTTCACAGCTTCTTAAAATGAAGAAGGCACTGGGGGACGATGTCGGCTTCGTCCTCGACACCAAGCAGGCGGTAAGAAAGGGGCTTGACCCTTACGATTTCATCACCGAGCTTGGTCGGAGCATAAAGCACGTCCACTTTTCCGACCATGGCGCAAAGGGCGACTGCCTTCTGCCCGGGGAGGGGGATATAGATACCCCGAAATTCATTTCTGCCCTGAAAAAAGTCGGTTATGAGGGCGCTGTCATGCTGGAGCTGTACAGAAAGAACTATAATACTGATGACGATTTGATAAATTCATTGAATTATTTACAAGGTGTAATTGAGAGTATCGCGTGATAGCAGAAAAAAGCAAAGCAAAGCCGCCGTTCCTTTGACCATAGGAACGGCGGCTTTTTAAGGCTTTATCATGAAAAAATGGAAAGCTTACTTATTCAGCTCGGTTATAATGTGAATGAAGCTGTCAAGGTCGTTAAAATCCTTATAAACCGAGGCGAAGCGGACGTATGCAACCAGATCTATTTCCTTAAGGAAGGCTAAAACACTGTCCCCGATTTCGGCGGTGGATATTTCGGTGCGCATTTCGTTCGCCATTTTGTTTTCGATATCGTCAACAATCTTTTCAACAGTCTCCGGGCTTACTGCGCGTTTTTTGGTGGCGGTGGTTATGCCCATAATGAGCTTTGAGCGGTCAAACGGTTCAAAGCTGCCATCCTTCTTGCAGACCATAAGAACGGGCTTTTCAACGATTTCATAGGTGGTGAACCTTTTACCGCATTTAGAACATTCTCTCCTGCGGCGCTTTTTGCCCTCGCTCGGTCTGGAATCGATTACCTTTGTATCTTCGCCGCAAAACGGACATCTGAAGCTGATCATTGCACTTCACCCTTCAATATTAAGAAAAGAAGTTTTCTTACGGTTGGGCGCGGCAGGTAAGACACAACATCTTGCTGCCGCACGATTTATCATTACTAATTATAGCATAAAGAAAGGTTTTTTGCAATAGCTTTTTGCGAAATTATTAAGAAATATTGAAAATTTTAAGGCTTATAATATCCTGTACCAGTAGGGAATTTCAGAATCGAGTATTTTTTTGGCATATTCCCTTATCTGAACACATTCTGCGGTAAATTCGTCGCAGCCGGATTTGTACATGGGTTCAAGCCGCGAAATCGAAACGGATATTTGCGCAAGGTCATCATCGCTGATTATACAGCCCAGCCTGCGGCTGTATTCATTGTAGAAATTCCGAAGCTCGGATATGCTATGAACAACATCTGTATCCTGTTCGTAGGAAGAGATGACCTCGTCGATTTTTCCGTAAAGCTTGGAATTGTGAACCTCTATATAGGCGATAGCATAAAAGCCCATGGCTATTATCGCCGCGATTATCCCTATACTAATAATTATTCTTTTCATCTGCGGAATATTCCTTTCTATTTCTTTCTGTAGTCCTTTTCCTTGGCGATTATTTTCAGCCGCTTATCAGAATATGCAAGGCATAAAAGCACATCCTTGGGTTCAAGATGCTTTCTCTTCAGCTCTCGGCGAAGCTCCTCATCCGAGATAAATACTCTTGTTTCGGATGATTTAACCATGTCGCCGTCGGATATAAGTATCTGTGGAGGGTCCTCTATCGGCTGAGGGGAATCGAGCGACTTCGGAGTAAGCGGAAGCTCGTCCGCCTTTTGTAAAACGCTTATTGTGCCGGTCGTTTCAACAACGGCGTACTGAACCTGAGTTATATCAAATATACCGCTGGAACGCAGCGAGGCGCACACATCGTCAACGGTGAAGCGCAGCTCAGCCAACACCTTCTGGTCGATAACGCCGTTTGAGATTATGATTTTGGGGCGCCCCGAAATAAAATGCCGGAACCTGCGCGATTTCAGCTCGGCATAGGAAACCAGAACGTCAACGCACACAAGGGTCAGAATCGGTATGATACCGGTTATCATCGAAATCGAGGGGTCTTCCATGGAAAGCGTGGCTATGTTTGATATAAGAATAGTTATAACAAGCTCGGAGGGTGAAAGCTCGCCGAGCTGTCTTTTTCCCATTATCCTTGTTGCGAAGTTGACCAGCCCGTAAACTATTATTCCCCTTATAAAGACGATCAGCAAGGTTACATGTTCAGTCCTTTCCCATTTGTATTCAAAGTGTATTTTTGCCTGATATTTTGAAAATATTACCCTGCGGCAGAATATTTTTTCTTCGGCGGGACAAGAATATCATTGAAAATAAAGGCAGGAAAGGATGATTTTTATGGCAGAATCGGAATCAAAAGCTCCGATATATAATCGTTTGGAGCGCAGCCTTGCCGAAATCAAGAAAATTTTCGGTGATTCCGCCGACCTTAACATAGTAAGGGTTCGCATATCCGGCATAAGATGCGCGGTGCTGACCCTTGAAGGCATGGTATCATCAAAAGACCTTGCGAAGATGCTGTTTGACCCGCTGATGGAATATTCACGCATTTGCGCTGCCGCCGAGAATGTTTATGAATTTCTGGCGAAGGAGGGTATTTTCTCAGCCGAGCAGAAGGAGCTTACAAGCCTTGATGATATCGTTCAAAAGCTCTGCGCCGGATTTGCGGTAGTCATGGTAAACGGCATATCGAAGGCGGTGGCAGTAAGCGCTCAGGGGTTTGACAAAAAAAGCATATCCGAGCCTGACAGCGAGGCAAATATCAAGGGCTGCCACGAGGCTTTTTCTGACAGTATGCGCACCAGCATGGCGCTTATAAGGCGAAGAGTGAAAAATCCGCTTCTGCGGTTTGAGCTTGTCACCGCCGGGAAGCTCAGCAATACCGAGCTGTGCATGGTGTATATAGAGGGCAGGACCCCCGAAAAGCTCAGAAAAGAGGTCAAAAAGCGGCTGGAAAAGATAAAGCTTCCGCTGATACTTACAAGCGGAAGTATATCGCCGTTTGTTTCCCCGAACAACGGTTCCTTCTTTTCGGGTGCATCCACCACCGAGCGCCCGGATGTTCTTATCGCCAAGATAAACGAGGGCAGGATTGGCGTGCTTATAGACGGTGTGCCGTATGCGGTAGTCTGCCCGACGCTGTTCATAGAGAACTTCCAGACGGTTGACGACTATGAGGACAAGCCTTATTTTGCCTGCTATCAGAGATGGATAAGGTATATATCTTTCTTCATAGCGACATACCTTCCGGGGCTGTACGTGGCTTCGGCGGTGTTCCACCCCGAGGTCCTTTCGCGGGCACTGCTTTTAAGCCTTATCGCCTCGGAGGAAAACACGCCATATCCCTTGATAGCCGAGATGATAATAGTTATAGTCATGTTTGAGATCCTTCGCGAGGCGGGGCTTCGGCTTCCCAAAGCGGTCGGCGGGGCAGTTTCCATAGTCGGGGGACTTGTTATCGGCGACGCCGCTGTTTCGAGCGGGCTTATATCCGCGCCGCTTCTTATCATAATAGGAATAACCGCAACAAGCTCGTTTGTTCTGCCCAGTCTTAACCCACAGACCACGATTTTAAGGATTGCGGGGGTAGCTCTGGGCGGAACGCTGGGCTTTTTCGGAATAGCTGTGTTGATGGTTATAACTCTTGTCAACGCTTGTGCAACCGATTGCTTTGCCGTTCCCTATGTCTCGCCGATATCGCCCTTTACCTTTAAGGCTCTGCGGGACGTTATAACACGCGTCGGCTTCAGAAGAATGGAAAGGCAGGATGTTCTTATTGAGGAGCTTAACGGCTCGGGAGGTATGGATGCCACAAAGCAGCAATAAAATCAGTGCATGGCAGATGTATTCAATACTGATACTTGCGCGCATCATGCACACCATGATATATTATTTCGGGCGTCCCGGAACTGAAATGATGCTTACGGTTTTACTGACCACTCTTATAGAAATTGCAGCTTGCATACCTCTTGTCCGCCTTATTACAGACGGCGGGACGGATATTGCCGCCGAAATAGGAGGGAAAAAGGGCAAAACGGCGGTAAGGCTGCTATATTCTGTTTACTTTTTGTTTATATCAAGCGGCACGGTTACGAATTTTTCAAGGTTCATGAGCGTAGAGTTTCCCGCAGTCGGCAGTGTGCCTGTAATAATAATCGTGCTTGCGGCTGCGGCGGGGTACTGCGCATGGCTGGGAATAGAGGGTGCTGCAAGAGCCTGCGGAATTGTGTACGGAGTGATAATAGCAATGGTGATCCTTATGTCCGCCGTAAGCGAGGGAAAGCTGGAAACTATTAACCTTCTGCCGATAACATCCGAGAGTATACCGAATATGCTCGAATACGCCGCCGCCGACCTGTCATCAAGCTGGTGGCTTCCGATGCTTGCAAGCCTTGCGCCATATCTTCGCGGCGGAGTTAAGAAAACCGTCGCTCTGTATCTTGCTTCAAAGCTTATAATAATAGAAGCGCTTGCGCTGGTGCTGACGCTTATGCTCTGGGGCTTTGTAGAGATAATCGGATATCCCATACTCGCGCTCGGAGCATATGCAAAAACCGATTTTATCCAGCACTTCGATTCCATAAATATGCTTGTTTGGACGCTTAACTGCGTAATCGTCAACGGGGTATATATCTTCATATCCTCAAGGACTGCCGAAGACGGAAGAAAGCCCATGCCTATTATCGCGTCTTCGCTGACGGTAATTGCAGGAGCACTGCTTTCATATTATTTCAGAGCCGATTACAGCTCAAGCGCCGCTTTTATAATTAAGGTTACCGGAATAATACTGCTGGGAATTATTCTGCCGCTTGCTGCGCTGATAAAACGAAAAATCAGGAGGTACATGGTAAAATGCCGCGAAAACTCATCCTTATCCTGCTGACAGCCGCCGTTATTATAAGCCTTTGCGGCTGCACATCCTTTATAGACGTAAGACTGCGGCTGGTTGTTCATGCCGTTGGGATTGACCCCGCCGAAGACGGTGCCTTTGAGGTCAGCTGGCAGGTGTTCAAGGCTCAGCCGCCGGAGGGCGGAGGACCTGTTGACGCCACCGGTCAGAATGTTATAACCATAGTTACCTACGGCCGCTCGATATACGAGGCGCAGAAAAGCCTTGAACGCCAGACCGGCAAGGAGGTTTTCACCGGGGATATGGAGCTGGTTGTTCTTGGCTCTGATTTTATTGGCAGAGATATTTCAGGTCTTATGTCATATTTCTGGGATGACTGCGATATATATATGGGAATAAACGTTGCGATTGCCGATGGAAAGGCGAGCGAGATAACAGGTGTAACATTGGAGCATGGAACGGCGGTAACCGAGCTTCTGAATGAAATGATAAAAGTCACCGGCAAGGAATCAAGAACGGTTCCGGCACGGCTTATAGATATCAGCAATCACTTAAGCGATGATAAGGAAGCCTTTGCAATGCCGGTTCTGACCGCCAAAAAGGCGGATTATTCCAAGGGAGAAAAGGATACAACGATTTACGACAAAACGGTTGGCGTGTTTAAGACCGCTCTGGTTTCTGACGGTAAGCCCACTGGATATCTTACCACCGAGGAGGTTACCGGAATCTGCCTTCTTACCGCAAAGGCTGAAAACGTTACAATGCTCATACCAGAGGACGACTGCCTGGTTGTGACTGAGGCAAGAATTACAAAGGTCAAAAGGAAGGCTTCTATCGGTTCAAACGGATTCCCGCTGATAAAAATAGTCATATCAGGCGAGCTGATGATAAAAGACGACCCCGACAGGCAGGGGCACAGCGATATAAAGGAGCGCTCGCAGGACGAGCTTTTCAGACTGTGCGAGCTTGCATATCAAAGGACGGCAGCCGCCGACGGCACCGATATTTTAGACGTTGCAAGGCTTTTACGAAAATATGAAAATAAGTATTACTCGGAAAATAAAACAAATATTGACGCTATTGTTCAGAACACCGCCTTTGAGGTGACAATCAACCTGAAGCAGTATACCGACAATACCGACCGAACCTGAGTTTAGGAGCGCGGAACAGCGGATTTGTGATATTTTTTGGTGTGTTGCTGATAAATTTTGTCTTCGCCCTTGAAATCTTCCGCACGATGTGATATTATATTTAAAATAGACGTAATATGGGTATGCTTTATATCAAAGCAGCAGTGATATGGTATGCTTTAGGAAGGAGACAAGGCTTTATGATAAAAATAGATAATCATTTGGGCACAATAAATATCACAAATTCCTACCTTACCGCGCTTATAGGACACGCCGCCGCAAGCTGCTTCGGCGTTGTAAGAATGAATCCTGTGGGGGCAAGGCAGGGAGTTAAAACAAATCTTTTAGGCGCGACCTCTATCGATAACGGAGTAAGAGTAACGGTTCCAAAGGGCACCAATCATATGGTGATAGATCTGCATATATTCGTCACCTACGGAATAAATGTCTCCGCTATTGTTGACAGCATCATCAACAAGGTCAGGTACGTTGTTGAAAGTGAAACCGGAATAGCGGTAAATAAAATCAACGTTTTTGTTGACGGCATGGAATCGTAAATATAAAGGAGAAGAGTCGGAAAATGATAAGTGGAAGTGTTTTAAGAGACGCATTTATAAGCGCTGCCAACGCGATATCAAAGAACAGAAAAAGGGTTGACGAATTAAACGTCTTCCCCGTGCCGGACGGCGACACGGGTACAAATATGTCGATGACATTGGGAAACGCTAAGAAAGAACTCGTTCTGATGGGCGACGGAGTCGGAGTCGGAGAGGTTGCAAAGGTTATGGAGTCCGCGCTTTTAAGAGGAGCAAGGGGAAATTCCGGCGTTATAACCTCACTGATTCTGGGCAAGGGCTTTTCAAAGGCCTTGGCAGGTCAGAAGGAAGCGGATACCGTTCTTTTGACAGAGGCTTTGGAAACAGGCGTCGCGCGCGCGTACAAATCCGTCATGAAGCCTACCGAGGGTACTATTCTTACGGTTGCAAGGCTGGCATCAGTCAAGGCGAGGGAGATTTGCGAATCTGTTACCGACATTCCGGTGTTCTGGAGCGAGGTCTGCGCCGAGGCTGAAAGAGTGCTTGATACCACCCCCGACCTTCTGCCCACCCTTAAAAAGGCGGGAGTTGTGGACGCCGGCGGAAAGGGTCTTTGCATAATGCTAAGGGCTATGGGAAGCGTTTTCGAGGGCAAGGGAATCGTTGCAGACGATGAGGAAAAGTCTGCCGAGCCTGTTACTATAGAGACTTTTGCATCAGTTGTGGGCAGCTTCGACGAGGATATTCACTTCACCTACTGCACAGAATACATAGTTAAAAGAAACCCCGACTGCGAGGATCCCATAAAGCTTCGCGCTTACCTTGAATCCATAGGCGACTGCGTTGTTGTGGTTGACGACGATGAGATAATCAAGGTTCACGTTCACACCAACAATCCCGGACTTGCCATTGAAAAGGGCTTGGAATTCGGCTCTATCAACCTTCCCAAGATTGAGAATATGCGCTACCAGCACGAAGCCAAGCAGAAGGAAAACAAGGTCACCGTTTCAAGCTCGAAGAAAGCTTATGTTTCGGTTCCGCCCGAAAAGCCGTTCGGATTTGTGGCAGTAGCCGCGGGCGACGGTATTGAGGCTATGTTCAAGGACGCAGGCGCTGATTGCATAGTTAAAGGCGGTCAGACAATGAACCCATCCACCGAGGATATTTTAGCTGCGATACAATCCTGCCCGGCGGAGACGGTATTTGTTCTGCCAAACAACAAAAACATCATCATGGCGGCGGAGCAGGCTGTAAAGCTTGCCGACAGAAAGGTATGCGTTTTGCAGACAAGAACCATCCCTCAGGGGCTTTCGGCGCTTCTTGCATTTGACTCCTCCGCTGATTTCAACGCCAACCGCAGCGGCATGACAAAGGCCTTTGAGCGTGTTCAGACCGGTCAGATAACCTTTGCCGCAAGGGACAGTGAGTTTGACGGGCAGGAGAGCCACAAGGGCGAGATATTGGCGCTCGACAACGGCAAGCTTTCATTTGTTGAAAAGGAAACCGAAAAGGCAGCCTACAGGCTGATAAAGCGGCTTATAAATTCTGACAGCGAATTTATAACCATCATCTATGGCTCGGATATATCGGACGCTGACGCTGAATCCTTAAGAGCAAGGGTAGAAGAAAAGTTCGGCTCCCGCATGGATATAAGCCTTATCAGCGGGGGACAGCCGGTTTACTACTACATTATCAGTGTGGAATAATTCCGCACAGCTGCTTATAATCGCGCTAATATGCGCCGCTTGATATGATATATTGGGCGGCGCAAAAATATTATCAGGAGGGGTTCTCTTGAAGAAACTGTTAAAATACTTCAAAAACTACCGCAAGGAAGCAATATGCGCTCCGATTTTCAAGATAATTGAAGCGATATTCGAGCTTTTGGTGCCGTTGGTAGTCGCAAAAATAATAGACGTCGGCATACCGTCCGGCAACAAGGGCTATATTGTCGGAATGTGCGGAATTATGATACTTTTCGGGGCGATAGGTCTTGCAAGCACACTTACCGCACAGTATTTCTCCGCGAAGGGAGCGGTGGGCTTTTCGTCCACTATAAGGCAGGCACTGTTTGACCATATCCAGTCTTTGAGCTTCACGGAATTGGACAAGCTTGGCACATCCACCCTTATAACAAGGCTGACAAACGACATAAATCAGGTTCAGACCGGCGTAAATCTCACCCTTCGCCTTCTTATGCGCTCGCCGATAATAGTATTCGGCGCGATGATAATGGCGTTTACCATCGACGTCAAGTCGGCGCTGATATTTGTGGGGGTTATACCTGCACTTTCGGTTGTCGTTTTTGGGATAATGCTTGTTAGCATCCCACTCTATGCAAAGGTTCAGGCAAGGCTTGATAAGGTGCTGTTAAAGACCAAGGAGAACCTTGCCGGAGCAAGGGTAATAAGGGCATTTTGCATGGAGGAAAGCGAAACCGCCGACTTTGTAGAGAAAAATGAAAGCCTTGCAAAGATTCAGAAATTCGTCGGCAAGATATCCTCGGTCATGAACCCTATGACATATGTTATAGTCAACTTGGGAATAATCCTGCTTCTGTACCGCGGTGCGGTTGAGGTGGATAACGGAAGACTTACGCAGGGCATGGTAATTGCACTGTATAACTATATGTCGCAGATACTCGTTGAGCTTGTAAAGCTTGCAAACCTTATTATCAGCATAACAAAAAGCGTTGCCTGCGGAAACAGGATTCAGGCGGTTCTGGATATTGAGCCTTCGATGGAGGACGGAAGCGTTTCATCAGGCGATAAAAGCAGCGAATATGCCGTTGAGATGGAAGGCGTGTCCTTCAAATACGCCTCCGCTTCGGCTGATTCTATTGAGGATATCAACCTGAAAATCAAAAAAGGCGAAACCTTGGGCGTTATCGGCTCGACAGGCTGCGGTAAAACTACTCTTATAAGCCTGATACCGAGGTTTTACGACTGCACTGCCGGAAAGGTAAAGGTAAACGGCGTTGACGTTAAGGATTATTCGCAGCAGGCACTGCGGGATAAGGTTGCGGTGGTAATGCAGAAAACCGTGCTTTTCAACGGCAGCATAAGGGATAATATCCGCTGGGGAAATGAGAACGCCACTGATGAGGAGATATCGCAGGCGGTAAGCTCGGCTCAGGCGGCAGATGTTGTCGCATCCAAGCCGGAGGGGCTTGACTTTATAGTTGAGCAGGGCGGAAAGAACCTTTCGGGCGGGCAGCAGCAGCGCTTATCCATAGCAAGGGCGCTTGTAAGAAAGCCGGAAATACTTATTTTAGACAACAGCTCATCGGCTCTGGATTATGCCACCGAGGCGGCTCTGCGGAAATCAATATCCGAGCTTGACTTCAAGCCGACGGTTATAACCGTATCGCAAAGAGTTTCGGCGGTCATGCATTCCGACAGAATAATGGTTTTAGAGGACGGCAGGGCGGTTGGATTGGGAACTCACGCTCAGCTTTTAGGCAGCTGTTCCGAGTATAAAGAATTGTACGAATCGCAGGTAAAAAGCTCGAAGGGAGGGGAAAGCGCATGAGTACGGTTAAAAGGCTTATCCATATGCTGGGCAGATACAGTGTGCTGATGGTTATATCCATTCTGCTTGCCGCCGCTTCGGTTATTCTTACGCTTTACGTTCCCATAATCTTCGGCGACGCTATAGACAATATCGTTGAAAACGGCGTAAATCTTGGCGCGGTTGTAAAATATCTTACAAAGGCGGGGATAGTGGCAGCCTCCGCCGCGGCTATGCAGTGGATAATGAACATTGTAAACAACCGCATAACCTTTGAGACTGTGCGGGATATCCGTGACAAGGCGTTTAAGAAGATAGAGATTCTGCCGCTGAAATACATCGATTCACACCCGCATGGCGAGCTTGTCAGCCGGGTAATAGCGGATGTAGACCAGCTTGCAGACGGACTTTTGCTTGGCTTTTCGCAGTTCTTCTCGGGGATGGTAACTATCATCGCCACCCTGATATTCATGCTTACAATCAGTTGGAAGATAACCCTTATAGCGGTTGTTCTGACTCCGCTTTCGCTTTTTGTGGCGAGGTTCGTCTCAAAATCAACCTATGATTTGTTCAAGAAGCAGTCCCAGATAAGGGGAAGGCAGACCGCGCTTATCGACGAGATGGTAGGCTCGCAGAAGGTGGTCAAAGCATACAACTACACTCAAAGAAGTCACGACCGTTTTGCTTCGGTCAACGATGAGCTTACCAAGACCTCTACAAAGGCAATCTTCCTTTCCTCGCTTGTAAACCCCACGACAAGGTTTGTAAACGCGGTGGTTTATGCCGCAGTTGGCTTAGGCGGCGCTTTCTCGGTTGTGGGCGGAGCTATCAGCGTGGGAAGCCTTAGCTGTTTACTTAACTATGCTAACCAGTACACCAAGCCGTTCAACGAGATAAGCGGCGTTGTTACCGAGCTTCAGAATGCGCTTGCCTGCGCTCAGCGCATCTTCGACCTTATCGACGCAGAGCCGCAGGTGTCGGACGAGGGGAATAAGGAAATTGAAAAGGCTGAGGGTAATGTTGAGCTTAAAAACGTCTGCTTCAGCTACGTTCCTCAGAGGAAGCTTATTCAGAACTTCAACCTCAGCGTAAAGCCGGGGCAGAGAATAGCAATTGTAGGACCTACCGGCTGCGGAAAGACTACGCTTATCAATCTTTTAATGAGGTTCTATGATGTCAATTCCGGCTCAATAAAGGTCGAGGGCGAGGATATAAGGGATATCACCCGAAAATCACTTCGCTCATCCTACGGTATGGTTTTGCAGGAGACATGGCTGAAATCCGGAACCATCCGCGAAAACATAAAGATGGGAAGACCTGACGCTACCGATGAGGAAATGATAGAAGCGGCGAAGGCTGCGCATTCCCACAGCTTTATAAAGCGTCTGCCGCAGGGGTACGATACAGTTATCGGGGAGGACGGCGGAAGCATATCCGCAGGGCAGAAGCAGCTTTTGTGCATAACAAGGGTAATGCTGGCAAGACCCCCGATGCTGATTTTAGACGAAGCGACGTCTTCAATAGATACCAAGACCGAAATACGCGTTCAGCGTGCCTTTGAAAAGCTTATGCAGGGCAAAACAAGCTTTGTTGTTGCTCACCGCCTTTCAACCATAATGAGCGCCGACGTTATACTTGTCATGCGGGAGGGAAATATAGTCGAGCAGGGAACCCATGCCGAGCTTATGGAAAAGGGCGGGTTCTACTCAACGCTATATAACAGCCAATTCGCGCATTAATCGCGATGGCAAGTACTTTTTTCGGCGAAACAAGCATATACTTCACCAAAAAGACATTTGGAGGAAGCTTTTATGTTTGTAAAAACCATCAAGATTAAAAAAATCGCCCGGATATTAGGCATAATCCTTGCTGCGCTGGTAATAGCTCTTGCGGTCGTCTACGTTTTTAACAGGGTTATGGCGCCAAGCGGAACGGTGCTGTCTTCAGAGGCTGAGCAGGCGGCTTTTTTGAAGGAGCTGGGCTGGGAGGTTTCTGAAAAGCCTATAGATGTAAGAAGCGTAATCATCCCGCAGGAGTGGAACGATGTTTACGCCGAGTATAACAAGCTTCAGCTTCAGCAGGGCTTCGATTTGGATAAATACCGCGGCAGGAACGCCGAGATATACACCTATGAGGTTTACAACTACGGCGATTCAAGACCGAATATCGTTGCAAATCTTATCATCTGCGATTCTAAGCTTATCGGCGGAGACGTCTGCTGCACAGAATTGGGCGGATTTATGCAGGGTCTTGCCAAAGCGGAAGCCTGAGGGAATAATACTAATTTCCCGTAAAAGTGTAGAAGGGTTGCTGAGGCAACCCACACAGAATCGCCACAAAACCGCTATAGGATGGGTTTTGCGACGATTCTACAGACACTTTTTAACGGGAAATAAGTATAAAAAAGGAAGTGAAAGCAATGCCGCTTATGAGGCTTGATAAGTTCATATCTTCTCAACTTACGGATATATCGCGGAGCGAGGTCAAAAACCTCTGCAAAAGGGGATATATCTGCGTTGACGGAAAGCCTGCGCGCTCATCGGATATTAAAATTGACCCCGAAGTCAGCTGCGTGACGGTTGGGGGCAGGGAAATAAGCTACAAAAAGTATCTTTATATAATGCTCAACAAGCCCGCCGGGGTGGTTTGCGCCACCCGTGACGGGCTGAGCGCGACCGTTTTGGAGCTTTTGCCGCCCGAGCTTCGCCGCTCCGGGCTTTTTCCCGCCGGAAGGCTGGACAAGGATACCGAGGGCTTTACGCTTATCACCGACGACGGAGCGCTTGCACATAGAATGCTTTCTCCTAAAAGTCATGTTCCCAAAAAATATTTTGTAAGGCTCGATAAGCCGCTCCGCGGGGATGAAGCCCGACTGTTCTCCGAGGGAATTGTTTTAGAGGACGGCACAAACTGCCTTCCGGCTGAGCTTGAAGCCGGGGGTGCGGAAAACGAGTGCTTTGTAATTATACATCAGGGAATGTATCATCAGGTAAAAAGGATGTTTGAAGCTGTGGGGAACAGCGTTGTATATCTTAAAAGGATAATGATTGGCGGGCTTGAGCTTGACCCGCAATTAGCTGTCGGAAAAGCAAGAGAGCTTAAGGAGTTTGAGGTCGAAAAACTGGTTTTAGGCAAAAAATAAGTCATTTTGCCCTCTTTCCGTCAAATTAAATAAAGGTTTGAGGTTAAGTTTAGTAAAAAAAACACTTGTGATATTATTCCCAAACAGCTATAATAATGGTATGACTAAGCTAAGCTTTTGGTTAGCAATATAAGGAGGCCTTTTAATGGCAAGCTTATCACTTAAGCACATTTACAAAAAATATCCGGGCGGCGTTGTAGCCGTATCAGACTTCTGCCTTGAAGTTAAAGACAAGGAGTTTATCATCTTCGTAGGTCCTTCGGGCTGCGGAAAGTCTACAACTTTGCGTATGATTGCCGGACTTGAGGAGATCACAGACGGTGAGCTGTATATCGGCAACAGACTTGTTAACGATATCGCCCCCAAGGACAGAGATATCGCGATGGTATTCCAGAACTATGCTCTGTACCCGCATATGACAGTTTTTGAAAACATGGCATTCGGTCTTAAGCTCAGGAAGACCCCCAAGGATCAGATTGCCCGCAAGGTTGAAGAAGCTGCAAGAATCCTCGACATTTCCCACCTGCTCGACAGAAAGCCGAAGGCTCTTTCGGGCGGTCAGAGACAGCGTGTTGCCTTGGGACGTGCGCTTGTCCGTGAGCCTCAGGTATTCTTACTCGACGAGCCTTTGTCCAACCTGGACGCTAAGCTGAGAGCTCAGATGAGAACCGAGATCGCTCTGTTACATAAGAGACTCGGAACAACCTTCATCTACGTAACCCATGACCAGACCGAAGCTATGACCATGGCTGACAGAATCGTTGTTATGAAGGACGGTTTCATTCAGCAGGTCGATACTCCTCAGACCCTTTATTCCTACCCTGCCAACCTATTCGTTGCAGGATTCATAGGATCTCCTCAGATGAACTTCATCGAGTCCAAGCTCGTCAAGATTGACGGCAAGTACAACGTTGAGTTCGGCTCTGAAGACACCAAGGAAAGAAGAGGAAGAAAGTTCTATATCGAGCTTCCTGAATCCAAGGTCAACGACGAAGTTCTGCTTCCTTACCTCAACAAGGAAATCATCTGCGGCGTTCGTCCCGAATGCATCCATGATGAGGAGATGTTCATTTCCTCCGCTAAGACCGGTATCATCGAAGCAACCGTTAACGTTGCCGAAATGATGGGTGCGGAGACTTATCTCTACCTCAACTGCGAAGGCATCAACCTCACCGCTCGTGTTTCCAACCGTTCCACCGCAAGACCGCAGGATGTTATCACCTGTGCGCTTGACGCTAACAGAATCCATATCTTCGATAAGGAAACCGAAAAGACTATCGTCAACTGATAATCAGCTTAAAATCTGCTGATAATTAATCCGATAATAGCGGCTGCTCTGCGAACCGGTTAATGGTAGAAGCAAAGCAGCCGATTTTATTGATTGAAAGGAACTTATATTATGAAGAAATTATTGACTGTTCTGCTTTCCACGGTTTTGTTCGCGGGGATATTTGCAGGCTGTGGGAAAGGAGCAAAAAGCGTGGAGCTTAAATGGATAGACAATCCCTCTTCTAAAGAGGAATATATGAACAATGCAAAGATTCAGTCGCTGACCCAGCTGGGCAACACTTATCGTCTCAAAAAGGCGATAGAGAAGGCCAAAAGCGGCGAGGATGTGAACATAGTATATCTCGGCGGCTCTATTACCGAGGGCGATATTTTAGAGCTTGAGGACAGATACGCCAAGCGCACCTATAATTATTTCAGAGACACATTTGCCAAGGGCGATGGGGAGAATATCCATTATATAAACTCCGGCTACAGAGGAACCGGCTCCAAGCTGGGTGCGCTTCGGTGCGAAGACGATGTTCTTTCGTACGAGCCTGATATAGTATTCGTCGAATACGCAGTCAACGATGGCTGGGGCAATAGCGATAAGGACGGCTTCGAGAGCATAATAAGGGATTGTCTTGAATACAAGACCCAGCCGGCGGTAATTCTTTTGTTTGCAAGGATGCAGGACGGCGGAACCTCGCAGGATTGGAAGAAGGAAATCGGCAAGCACTATGACCTTCCCATGATAAGCTATGCCGACGGTATAACCTACCTGTTCGACAACGGCGCAATGAAGTGGGAGGAATTCTCGGGAGACTATACCCACCCCACGGCTTATGGCGGCGAGGTTATCGCAAGCTTTATCAACTATTTCTATGACGAGGTTAATAGGCTTCCCGCTCCGGAAGCGGATATCACCATGCCCGAAAGGCTGTTTGACGGCTTCTACGAAAACGCCCATCTTTTAACCAAGAACAGCTATGAGCTTACCGACGAAACCAAAGGCTCCTGGAAAAAGGGAAGCACGGGCGACCATTTCCCGAACGGCTGGACAAAGGTATTCGGCGAAGAAAACGACCCGATAGTATTTGAATTTACCGGCAGACACGCTTATGTAGTTTATCCCGGCGCAGGCAGCGATAGCTTCGGCGTTTTGGTCTGCAAGGTATACTTCAACGGCGAGCTTGTTGCCACCAAGGAGTTTGATGAACACGTTCAGGGCGGATGGATGTGCTCCACGATCGGCGAGCTTCATCAAAGTCCCACGGCGGGTGATTACCGCATAGAAATAACCGCCAAGGAAAGCAATCCCAAGTGCGACTTGCAGATTCTGGCGGTTGGATATACCGACTAAACTATGGCATGATATTTTTGACCGGTGAGAATATTCCCGCCGGTCAAATTTTTTCTTCCGAGCGCCCAATGAAACGCGCCGGATGTGCACTTTATAGGCGAAGGGAGGCGAAAGGCATGGAAATCGACAAGCGAATCCTTGAAAACTACGTTGAAAGGATTTACGGCTATGCCGTCAACAAAACGTATACCCCAGAGGAGGCTGACGAGCTTTCTTCGGAGATACTGCTTGCGGCATTGCAGGGGCTTCCGAATCTTAGAAGCAGGAAAAGCTTCGAGCCGTGGCTGTGGGGAGTTGCCGCAAACGTAACCAAGCGCTTCCGCAGGACTGCCGGCAGGCAAAGGGCTGTATACTGCTACAACGTTCCTATGGAGATGTTGGAGGACGCCGAAGCCCAGGAGCCGGAAGATGAGCTTTATGAAAGCCTTCGTCGGAAAATAGCCATGCTTTCTTACGCCTACCGTCAAATCATCATTCTTTACTACTACGACGGTCTTTCGACCAAGCAGATATCCCAAAGGTTAGGCCTGCCGGAGGGAACTGTTACCTGGAGGCTGTCCGAGGCAAGGAAAAAACTGAAAAAGGAGTGCACAGACATGGAAGAATCGGCATTAAGACCTGTTAAAATGCATTTGGGTATATACGGAAGTGGCAACTACAACGGGGATAACATCCCTTTCCCGTCGCAATATATCAGCGACGGATTATCTCAGAACATCCTTTATTACTGCTATGAAAACCCATGCAGTGTTGAGGAACTGGCAAAGCTCACCGGCGTTCCGGCTTTTTATATCGAGGAACGAATCGACAATCTTATCAAAAGGGAAGCGCTTGTTGAATCATCTAAGGGAAGATACTTAACCGACTTTATAATCTGGCAGGATAAGCACGGAATCTACTGCGAGGAAAACGCTGAAAGGGTGCTCATGCCCATTATGGATAAGCTGATATCGGCGCTTGACGGTATCGCCAGGGATTCGGCAAAAGTGGATTTCTACCGCGCGGATGTTAAGGAAAGGGATTTATACTACCTTTACGGCGCTATGGCTTTCGGGGCTATGTCTAAAAAATACAACAAGCTGCCCTGCCCCGAGATAATAAAGAGGTATGACGGCTACAATTGGAGCTACACCGGGCACATGGAAACCGGTAAGCACCAAAGAGTCTGGATAGGCACGGAGACCTGCGGCGACGGCAGGGAGCAGGAATGGTACTTTGTAACATATTACGGAATGAACGGAATATCCCGCAGAAAGGATATGTTCAGCGAGTATGTAAGAGTCCTTACGGATATTTTCCAGACCGGAACATCAAAGGATGAGGATTTTGTTGCTAAATCCGTTATGAAGGGATATCTTGTAAGAAATCCTGACGGCAGCTTTAAAATAACCTCGCCGGTGATCACAAGTAAGAATAAGATGGAGCTTGAAGCCATCGCCGAAAAGCACTTAGCAAAGCTTATGCCCGAGTACAACGAGGCGGTGGGCAGGTTTGTAAACGGCTACAGAAAGCTCTTCCCCAAGCACCTTGACGATGAATGTGCAAGGCGTATGTATGCAGTGTTCAATGAGCTGTTTACTACGGTAATAGCTTACGGTCAGAAAACAGGCAGAATCGCAATGCCGTCCGGCGATTACAGCTGCGACGCTTTGGTTGAAAGATAAAATATAACCGGCAGCTTATCACAACTGCCGGTTGGTTTTATATCAATTATTACATTTAGTTGATGAACTGCGCAATTACTTCTGAGGTCTTCTCTTTCTGAGCAGATAATAGTCAAGCTCTTCCTTCATATTGTCCGGCATTTCGCGGGCAACAGGGCAGCGGGCGGCGTTTACCATTCTTTCCGAGAACGCAGTGATAAAGCCGATATCTGCCGCCATGTTTTCGTATTTCATAAGAGCCATTGTGTCGTAGCTGTTGTGGATGGTTGCAGTGTTGCCGGGGGCGATTCTTGCAAAGCTTACAGCGGGGATGCCCTTGTCAGCAAATGGTGTGGAGTCACTGGAGTATACATCCTGCTTGGGCTTTACCGGGAAGCCAAGCTCGTCCGCCATGTAGGAAATATAGCTTACAAGCTTGTCCTCAGAGGTGCAGCAGGCAATAAACTTGCCCATTATGCAGCCTATCATGTCAAGGTTGATGTTGAGGACGACGTTTGCAAGCTCATCCTCATGGGCGGCGACGTATGCCTTCGAGCCTAAAAGCCCTCTTTCCTCGCTTCCGCACCATACGAATTTAAGGGTGCGCTTGTGGGAAACTTTTGCAAAGTGCTCTGCAACCGCCAATATTCCCACACTGCCAGACATATTGTCGTATGCGCCCTGAGAGAGCGAGGTGGAATCGTAGTGCGCGGTGAAGACGATAGTCTCATCAGTCTCGCCTGGGAGAGTTAAAACAACGTTGCGGCTCTCGCCCTCGTATTCGTTCTGGGATACGGTTATTGCAGCCTCCTTAGCATCGTTCTTGATGAGCTTAACAGCGTCTTTGGCGTTGATGTTTACGCCTAAGAGCTTCTTGTCATCGGCAACTACCATTGCCCTAAGCTCGCGCTGGTCGATGTCCCTGTCGGAATAGTTAATGTGTCCGTCATAGGTGATAAAGGCAAGAGCGCCATTGTCGAGCATATCCTTGTATACCCAGCGACCCAGATAGCCGTCTATCAGAACGATCTTGTCCTTGCACTCAGAAAGACTGTATTTGTCGGTGGCGCGGAGATAGTAAAGTGGAGCGGATATTTCGCCCGTGCCGCAGCACATATAGCCCTTGCAGGGGATGGAAGCGCCGTCAACGGTGAGGGTGGCGCTTATATCGTCCCCCATCTGAACGGCGAAAGGCTCGA
>CALDFS010000365.1 GCA_937942105.1 uncultured Ruminococcus sp.
TAAAAGCATAATTACTTTATTTATTCTTGATTGCTTCCTTAACAACCTTAACAACATTCTCAGAGCAAAGACCGAATTCCTTAAGGAGCGCAGCCGCAGGTCCTGAATATCCGAAAACGTCATTTACGCCTATCTTAACAACCTTAACCGGGCAGTTAGCGCTTACAACATCACATACGGCAGAGCCCAAGCCGCCTATAACGCTGTGTTCCTCAGCGGTAACGATAAGTCCGGTTTCGCGGGCTGCCTTGATGATGATTTCCTCGTCAATCGGCTTGATGGTGTGGATGTTGATAACTCTTGCGCTGATTCCATCAGCCTTAAGAGCCTCGGCGGCAACCATAGATTCATATACCATAAGACCGGTTGCAATAATGGTAACATCGCTTCCGTCAACAAGCTGAACGCCCTTGCCAAGCTCGAACTTGTAGGTTTCCTTGTCGTTGAAAACAGGAGTTGCAAGTCTTCCGAAGCGCATATAAACAGGACCGTTGTAGTTGATAGCAGCTTCAACAGCGGCTCTTGCTTCAACATCATCAGCAGGGTTGATAACCGTCATGCCGGGGATGGTGCGCATAAGTGCGATATCCTCGTTGCACTGGTGGGTTGCACCGTCTTCACCGACCGAAATGCCAGCGTGGGTTGCGCCTATCTTAACATTAAGATGAGGATAGCCAATGGAGTTTCTTACGATTTCAAAAGCTCTTCCGGCGGCAAACATAGCAAATGATGATGCAAACGGAATCTTTCCTGTAGCGGCAAGTCCGGCAGCAACGCCCATCATGTTGGCTTCTGCAATACCGCAGTCAATATGTCTGTCAGGGAATTTCTTCTTGAAGATACCGGTCTTGGTAGCGGCGGCAAGGTCAGCGTCCAAAACGTAAAGGTTTTCATACTTATCGCCAAGCTCGGCTAAAGCCTCACCATAGCTCTCTCTGGTAGCCTTTTTAATCATATCAGCCATTATATTAACCCTCCAATTCTGCAAGCTGAGCCTTAAGCTCGGTCATAGCCTGCTCATACTGTTCCGCATTAGGCGCGGTGCCATGCCATGAAACCTGATTTTCCATAAACGAAACGCCTTTGCCCTTTGTGCTGGTCATAACGATTGCAACAGGCTGGTTTACAACAGTCTCAGCCTCGTTAAACGCGGCTTCAATGCTGTCAAAATCGTGAGCATCCATGGTTATAACATGCCAGCCGAAGGCTGCAAACTTATCGGTTATCGGGTAAGGAGAGCAAACATCGGAAATCTTACCGTCAATCTGCAATCCGTTATTGTCAACGATGGCAACAAGATTGTCGAGCTTGTTATGAGCTGCGAACATTGCAGCCTCCCATACCTGACCTTCTTCGATTTCACCGTCGCCGAGGATGGCGTAAACCTTATAGGTATCGCTTGTGAGCTTAGCGGAAAGCGCCATACCGCAGGCTGCGGAAATGCCTTGTCCGAGCGAGCCGGAAGACATATCAACGCCGGGGATATGCTTCATGTCAGGATGTCCCTGCAGCATAGAGCCTATGTGGCGAAGACCCTTAAGCTCTTCAACCGGGAAATATCCCCTGTTGGCTAAGGTAGAGTAAAGCGCGGGAGCGGTGTGTCCCTTAGAGAGAACGAATCTGTCTCTGTCCGCAAGCTTGGGATTATCGGGATAGATGTTCATTTTTGCAAAGTAAAGATATGTCATAACGTCGGCAATAGACAAAGAGCCGCCCGGATGACCGCTCTTGGCATTGTACACGCCCTCGATAATACCCATTCTTACCTTGCAAGCAGTGATTTTAAGCTGCTTTTTAAGTAATTCATCCATAGTGGTACCTCCATAAATTATAGTTTTAATAATGCTTCAAGTGCTTCCGCTATAGCGTCTTCATCGCAGGAGCTGTTAAGAACGTAATCTGACGCCCTTTTGACCTCCGGCTGTGAATTCGCCGGGCAGAAGCTTATATCAGATGCTTTAAGCATCTCAATATCATTTTCATAATCGCCAGCCGAAATGATTTTTCTGCCTTCTACAAGGTTGGCAAGCGAATAGACTTTACACATATTTTCAACAGCGCTCCCCTTGGAAACGCCCTCGGGCAGAAGCTCCAGAAAATACGGGCAGGATCTTACAAACCTTACACCCATGCCGTCAAACTTTTTAACGTAGCCGCAAAGCTCGTTTATAGTCTCCTCGCTGTCAGCAAACAAAAGCTTGCACCAAGGCTCGGTAACTTCATCGCCGGAATTCTTTTTTATGTAGCTGATTTGCAGGATTTCATGATGCCATTTCTCTGCATCATTCAGATTGAGATAATACTGACCCTCAAATGTGAATATCTCCGGGGCTATACCCGGGTATCTCGCAAAAATATCATTAAGGATACCCCTTGCACAATCAGGCAGGTATGTCGCATGAACTATTTTTTCTGATTTATAATCATAAACTATGCAGCCGTTATATAAAATCAACGGCAAATCCGGCTTTAAGATATCAAGATAACGGGTAGTAGTGTGAATAGGTCGGCCGGTTGCAACTCCGAACAAGCCGTCCTGCGCCTGATACTCCCTTATAAGCTTAAGATTTCTCTCTGAGACGGTCTTATTCTTTGAAAGCAGCGTACCGTCCATATCGGTTACAAAAATCGTGTCCTTATAATTCATGTTTTCCTCAGCTTTTCAAGAAGTTTTGTAAAATACTCAGGCAGCTCACTTGTAAATTCCAGATATTCGCCCGATATCGGATGCACAAAGCCTATCTTTCTTGCATGAAGGCATTGCCCTTTACAGCCTTGATACGGCTTACCGTAGACATCATCACCCAAAATCGGATGGCCCAAGTATGCGCAGTGGACTCTTATCTGATGAGTTCGCCCGGTTTCAAGCCTGAATTTTACATATGAATGATTCGGAAATTCCTCAATCACCTCATAATGTGTGATGGCGTTCTTTGAATTTGCCTGAGTCACGCACATTTTTTTGCGGTCGCGCTTGTCTCTGCCTATCGGTGCATCAACAGTACCGCTTTTTTCTTTGAATCTTCCCACGCAGATAGCCTCATATTCGCGTGTAAAGCTGTGTGCCTTTATCTGTTCAGCAAGACCTATATGAGCCTTGTCAGTTTTTGCGACTATCAACAGTCCGCTGGTGTTCTTATCTATTCTGTGAACTATTCCTGGGCGGATAACGCCGTTTATACCGGAAAGCTCATCTTTATACCTGAATAAAAGTGCGTTAACAAGCGTTCCCGTATAATTCCCTGCCGCCGGATGAACAACCATCCCCTGCGGCTTATTTACGACCAAAAGATACCTGTCTTCATAAACTATATCCAAAGGAATATCTTCCGGAAGGACGTTTGACTCCACCGGGTCGGGAATCTCTACATCTACAACATCGTCAGCTTGGATTTTATAGCTTTTGCTGACGGCTTTTCCGTTGACTATTACTTTAGCTGATTCGATAAGCTTTGCAACAGCAGAGCGCGTTAAATCGATATCCGTCTGCTCGGAAAGCCATTTGTCAATCCTGACTCCGGCATCTTCCCTATCAACGTTTATGGCGCAGTTAAGCATTGTTTTCACCGTCTGAGGCGTTTTTCGCCTTGGACTTAGCCGATTTGCGCTTTTTGGTATCCTTTATCTCAGAAAAAACGCATAAAATGCAGAAACCAATGCCGCCTATAACAACGCAGATATCCGCAAAGTTGAACACCGGAAAATTGATGAATTCAAAGTTGATATAATCGACGACTCCGCCAAAGTCAGGCTCCACAAGCATTCTTACCCTATCGATAAGATTGCCAACACCGCCTGCAAGTATAAAGGCAAGGCAGAGCATTTCAAGTTTAGGCATCGTTTTGCGCTTTAAAATCATGTAAGAAAGAATAGCAAGCATTACTATTGATGTAAACGCAAGTAACAGACCGGTCTGCCCTTCAAGGATGCTCCATCCGGCGCCGGTATTTCTTATATGTGTAATGCTGAAAACATCAAAGTTCCCTATAGAAAAAGTATAATATTTTTTAAGATGACCGGCACATTCCTCAAAATTAGCTACAATCAGATATTTTATCAGCTGGTCTGCGCCGGTTAAAGCCAAAACTATCAGCAAAGAAATAATCAGCAATCAAACCGCTCCTTTAACGTAGCAAAGCTCGTCTGCCGAAATGCTATCGGCAGTGTTCTTCGCCAACGGTGTGAGCACAGCGTTCGCAAAGCGTAGGATGCTCGGCGCATTTGCCAACTGTATCCGAATAAATCCAGCAGCGCTCGCACTTCTGACCGGCAGCCTTTTTAACGGTAAATCCAAGACCTGTAGTTTCGCCCTTATATTCACCCTCGGCAGAATTTTCGATATCTACCTTAGATACTATGAACACCGCAGGAAGGATATCTCTAAGACTTGCAAGCTTTTCATAATCCGCACCGGCGGCGATAACAAGGTCAGCTTCCAAAGAAGAGCCTATTACCTTATCCGCACGCTTGAGTTCAAGAGCCTTCTTAGCATCCACTCTTAAATTGTAGATATAATCCCACTTGGCAATAAACTCGTCAGTGTAGGTCATTCCCGACTTTTCGGGCATATCATTTAAGAATACGCTTTCGGGATTCTCGCCTGCGCAGTGGTTCATATAAGACCATATCTCGTCAGCAGTGAAGGAAAGAATCGGCGCTACAAGGCGGGATATCGCAGAAAGGATTCTATACATAGCAGTCTGCGCGCTTCTTCTGAGCTTACTGTCCGGTTTCTCGCAGTAAAGTCTGTCCTTTATGATATCAAGATAGAAGTTGGACATATCAACAACACAGAAGTTGTGAATTGCATGGAAAACAATGTGGAAGTCAAAGGCATTATAAGCCTCGTTTACCTTATCAATAAGGTTATCAAGGCGCATTATAGCCCACTTATCAAGCTCTTCCATGTTTTCATAGGCAACACCGTCCTTATCCAAATCGAAGCCGCCCTGATTTGAAAGGTTGCCGAGGATGTATCTTGCGGTGTTTCTTATCTTTTTATAAGCCTCGGAAAGCTGAGCCAAAATCGGCTTGGATATTCTTATATCGGAATGATAATCGCTTGAAGCTACCCAGAGTCTTAAAATGTCAGCACCGTTCTTATCATAGATTTCCTTAGGCTCAATGCCGTTGCCAAGTGACTTATGCATCGTCTTGCCTTCGCCGTCAACAACCCAGCCATGTGTGCAGACTGCCTTATATGGCGCTCTGCCATTGATGACAACAGAAGTAAGCAGCGAGGACTGGAACCAGCCTCTGTACTGGTCAGCGCCTTCAAGATACAGGTCTGCGGGAGAAGAAAGACCCTCTCTCTGATCCAAAACTGCGGTATGAGTAACGCCGGAGTCGAACCAAACATCCATGATATCGGTTTCTTTTTCAAATTCGGTGCAGCCGCATTCGCACTTTACGCTTGCCGGGATGATGTCCTTAGCGTCATACTTCCACCAAGCATCAGAGCCTTCACGTCTGAACAAATCAGAAATAGCGTTTATAGTATCGTCATTTACAATGGGCTTATGGCAGTCCTTACAGTAAACTATCGGGATGGGAACGCCCCAGGTTTTCTGGCGGGAAATGCACCAGTCGGAGCGGTCAAGCACCATGCCCTTTATTCTATCCTCGCCCCATGCGGGAATCCACTCAACATCCTCAATCGCCTTGACAGTTTCATCGCGGAAATCCTTAACTGAGCAGAACCACTGTTCGGTAGCTCTGAAAAGTATTGGCGACTTGCATCTCCAACAGTGAGGGTACTGGTGGAGAATCTTTTCGGTTGCAAACATATTATTTGTTTCAACAAGATGCTTTGCAATAACCTTGTTGGCGTCGTCAGTTTTAAGACCTGCAAACATTCCTGACTGCTCGGTAAGAACGCCGTGACCGTCAACTCCGACAACTATTCCAAGCTCGGGGTACTTCTTGCAGACCTCGAAGTCGTCAACGCCATAGCCGGGAGCGGTATGAACACAGCCTGTACCGCTTTCCAAGGTTACATGATCGCCAACAATTACAAGCGATGTTCTTGGCATAAACGGATGCTGAGCCTTGCAGTATTCAAGCTCCTTACCGGTGAATGAGCCTATTGTTTCATACTCTTCTATTCCGGCTGCTTTAAGGGTAGGCTCTATAAGCTCCCTTGCCATTATATAGTTCTCGCCGTTTGCTTTAACGACGGTATATTCATAATCAGGACCTAAGCATATAGCAAGGTTTCCGGGAAGCGTCCATGTAGTAGTCGTCCATATTACAAAATATGTGTTTTTAAGGTCAAGACCAAGTGCAGTCAAAAGTCCCTTATCCTCAACAACATTGAATTTTACGTAAACAGAATAGCATGGATCATCCTGATACTCAATTTCGGCTTCGGCAAGAGCTGTCTGGCACTCGGGGCACCAATAAACAGGCTTCAAGCCCTTATAGATGTATCCGCGCTTGATCATTTCGCCGAATACCTTTACCTGTCTTGCTTCAAATTCAGGCTTAAGGGTCAGATAAGGATTATCAAAGTCGCCTAAAACGCCCAATCTCTTAAACTGCTGTTTCTGACTTTCAACAAAGGAAAGAGCAAATTCGCGGCAGTGCTTTCTAAGCTCTAACGGAGGAATCGCGCCATCCTCTACACCTATAGACTTCATAGCCTTTAGCTCGATGGGCAGACCGTGGGTATCCCAACCGGGAACATAGTTTGCTTTATAGCCGGACATATTCTTCTGCTTAACGATAATATCCTTCAAGACCTTGTTAAGTGCTGTTCCAAGGTGAATATCGCCGTTCGCATACGGAGGACCGTCATGCAAAACGTAGGAAGGCTTGCCTTCATTCTTTTCGAGAATTTTCTTATAAAGCTGCTCATTGTCCCAGTTTTCGAGCATTACCGGCTCCTTTGCCGGAAGGTTTCCTCTCATCGGGTACTCTGTTTCGGGAAGATTCAGAGTCTTGTTGTAGTCCATATTGCTATTACCTCTAATTCTGATTATTTCTTATTGTTGTTATTCTGGTTCTGACCGAATTTCAAATCGCTGGATGAAAACTCCTGCTTTCTGTGACCGTCTCCAAAGCTGAATGCCGGAACGCTTCTCATTTTATCGTTAATCGGCTTTTTCTGAGCTTCGCTCGGTGAAGTCATTGCGGCTTTTGCGATATCGGAAGGCTTTGAAGGCTCCTGAGCGGCGGTCTGAGGGGCGTTTGCCTGTACTGGTGCAGGTTCAGGTGCGGCAGGCTTAATCTGACCGCTGATAATCTTCTGAATTTCCTCATCAGAAAGGCCGGAAGCAGAAAGATCGATCTCACATTTTCCGTCTTTCTCTTTTACTGCGGAACGGATCGTATCCTCCACAGCTTT
>CALDFS010000366.1 GCA_937942105.1 uncultured Ruminococcus sp.
CCGGCAGCCTGTCCGCCGATTTCACTTTAGCAAATTTCTCGCGCGAAAGCATATCCCGCAGCCGCCGAACCATGCAACACTTGAACACAGATATCTTGTATGTAAGCGGAGATATCTCGCAAAATAGTTTTCTTGTTGACATAATTTCCCTCTTTGAAATGGATTGGGGGATGTGCGGTCGGAACCGCAGAGAATGATAATCCCCTGTCGCATCCCGCCGTCAGGCGGATTTCACCGCCCGCAAGGGCGATTTCACCCGAACGAAGTGAGGATTTCACCCGCCGTCAGGCGGATTTCACTAAATCTAAAAACAGTGGGGAAAACCCACAAAAGCACTTCCCCATCCATCTATCAAAACCAAACCCTCACTATTTAATCACCGTCAGCTTAGCCGCAGTATAGGTATTTCGCATAAGCATAGCAATAGTCATAGGTCCGACTCCGCCCGGAACAGGTGTGATGTACCCCGCCTTTTTGGAGACTTCTTCAAAGTCCACGTCCCCGCAGAGCTTGCCGTTTTCGTCCCTGTCCATGCCAACGTCTATTACAACTGCGCCCTCTTTTACCATATCCGCAGTTATCATCTTCGGTTTGCCGGTGGCTACAACAAGTATATCCGCCTCGGAGCATTCCTTTTTAAGGTCGGCGGTCTTTGAGTGGCAGATGGTAACCGTGCCGTTTGCCTGAAGCAGAAGCATTGCCATCGGCTTGCCTACTATGTTGCTTCTTCCGACTACAACGCACCTCTTGCCCTCAATCTCAACGCCGGTGGATTTTATAAGCTCCATAACTCCCGCAGGGGTGCAGGGCAGAAAGCTGTATTCACCGGTCATAATCCTGCCCACGTTTGCTGGGTGGAAAGCATCAACATCCTTCTTTGGAGATATTGCTTCAATCACCGCCTTTTCATCTATATGCTTCGGCAGAGGAAGCTGGCAGAGGATGCCGTGAACCTCGGGGTCCTTATTCAGCTTTTCTATAAGCTCTATCAGCACGACCTCGGGCGTTTCCTCAGGGAGCACATACTCGAATGACTTAAAGCCGCACTCCTCGCAGGCTTTTTTCTTGTTTCTAACGTATATTTTCGAGGCGGGGTCGTCCCCCACAAGGATGACAGCCAGCCCCGGAACTATCCCCGAAACGGTGGTAAATCGCTGAGCTTCCTTCTTTATAGTCTCCCTTACCCGGGCGGCTATAGCCTTTCCGTCAATTATATTTGCCATATTGTTTTCATTCCCTTTCGTTCATATGATGCCGTCAATTTTCGGTATTTTCGCCCTGCCCGTCAGACTGCTCTTCCTCAGAGGGTGTTTCTTCGGAAGGCGTTTCCCCGGAAGCTTCGCTTGCTTCCGTCTTATCCTCGGCGTCGGGTGCTAATATATGCGTATCAAGAGCATCGTCGGCATGCTTGCCGCTCTTGCGCTTGGATGCCAGAAGCTTTTCGTCATAGATTCGCAGAAGCTCCTTTGATTCGTCGGTATCGCAATAGAAGGTATAGCCGTTCCTTCGCACCGACATGTACATATATATGAGAAGCACCAGCGCGAATATTACGCAGGCTCCCGCAACTATCTGGCTGACCTTCAGCTTCAGGGCGTCGGTGTAGATAAGATAAAGGCTGTCGGTTCGCAATCCCTCTATCCAGAATCTTCCCAAGCCGTACCAGCCGATATACAGCAGGAACAGCTCGCCGTCGAACTTGCGGTGCTTTTTGTAGAAGTGAAGCGCCACAAAGCCGACAAGGCACCAAAGCGATTCATAT
This sequence comes from uncultured Ruminococcus sp., assembly GCA_937942105.1. GTDB lineage: Bacteria > Bacillota > Clostridia > Oscillospirales > Ruminococcaceae > Faeciplasma. The sequence goes on from CALDFS010000366.1 coordinate 1,763, forward strand.
AAGAAGCAGGGGTGAGCGATCATTTCTGTGGCACGGTTGGTTACTATCGAAACGTTTTCCGGGTAGTAGAATGCATAAAGCTCGTTTATGATCCTTTGGGATGTCATGCCCCAGGGCAGGGTGGTTTTAGAACCGAAAGCCTCCTGATTGAAGAAGTTGCCCCATCTGCCAATGCACTGACCTATCAAAAAGCCCATTCCAACAAGGTCAAGCATGGGCGGAAGCTTTACCTTTCTTATCTTCGCCATGATAACTCCGAACAGCAGTGCGCCTATAACTCCGCCGTAGATGGCAAGTCCGCCGTCGCGCACCCTCAGCGCGGCTTTAAGGTCGAAGGTGCCCTCGTCGGTAAGGTATCTTTCAATGCTGAATATTACGTAATAAGCACGCGCGCCGATGATTCCGCCGATAAATCCCGCAAGGATCGTATCGGTGACCCTGTCCGGCTCCAAGCCGAATCTGCGCATATTTTTGTAGGCATAAACCATGGCAAGAACCATGCCCAGCGCGATAAGGAAGCCGTACCAATAGATTTCAAGACCTATTCCCGGGATGGTGAACATAACATTGTCGATTTTAATGCCGTCCGGGAACAGACCGCTGTTGGGGAAATATATCCTTCCGCCGTCGCCGTCAATAATTCCGCGGACGAAATCCTGTGTCATTGCAAGTAACATTTTTCGTATCTCCTTTATTGTGGTTCTTCACGATAATGTGTGACTAATACCATTAACAGCCGCCAAGCGAATATCGCCGGCGAAGCCAATATAACTGCGAAGCAATATAACCGGTGAAGCCGATATAACTCGCCGTCAGGCGAATATCACTCGCCGTCAGGCGAATATCACTCGCGTCAGCGAATATCACTTATAGTTATATTGCCCTGCGGGCAGTGATATTGTCAAAGAGGCTCTATTATGGATATCGCGAAGTTTTCGGGGTCAAACAGCTCGTCTAAATATCCCAAGGTATCCTCAAAGGTCATGGTTTTCAGCACCTCTACCGCGTCAAACGGCTTGGTGTCGGTCATATGGGCGTTGAGAATAAGCGAGGCGCAGCCCTGAACGCTTGCAAATATCCTTATTGCAGAGGCATATTTTGCCTTTTTAAGGTCTTCAAAATCCTGCCTTGAAAGCCCTTCGCGCTTGACCCTTTCTATCTCCGCGGCAACAGCCGTGCGCAGCTTTTCAGGCTCGCGCGATTCGCCGCTGAGGATGTTGCAGAAGTAGCCCTCGCCGTCAAGAGTTTCCGATTCAAAGCTGGAATTGATCAGCCCTGATTCCATATTTTCTGCATAGAACCGCGATGTCGGACCGAAAATCATATCCATAAGAAACGCCGAAGCGTATTCCTTTCTGAGCAGCTCTTTGCCAGTACACGGTTTGGTTTTGAAGCCCATGTTGAAAAGCGGTATTCCCACAGCCATCTTAACACGCGTTTCGTGAGTGAAAACGCCCGCCGGCTCATCCGGGAAGACCGATTGCAGACCCACATCCTCGCAGGGGGTTAAAAGCTTATCCGCGATTTCAAACACATCCGCCGCCTTGCAGCTGCCGGCA
>CALDFS010000367.1 GCA_937942105.1 uncultured Ruminococcus sp.
GCAGGGTCTCGGGGCGGCGCCCCGAGTCGCTCCCCGCAGGGAGCGAAATCCCCTTCCAAAAAAAGCGCAGGATGGGAGGCAAAACAGTCCGGTGGACTGTTTTGCCGTGGGAGACCCTCGCCGGGGGGCTCCCGATGGGCGTGCGGAGCACGTCCATGACTGCACTCAGTAGTAGTTCAAACCACACCCAAATACACCAACAGCACCCGCCAAGAAATCAGGCAGGTGCTGTTGTTATATTGGGGAGTAGATGATAACTTCTTTTTCGGAATTCACTGCATCCGCATCATGTGTAATATTGTGCCTGCGCAGTCCACAGCTCATAATACTTGCCCTTATCATCCGCCAGCAGCTCCTCATGCTCTCCTCTTTGCACAAGCCTGCCGCCGTCGAAAACAAGTATATCCCCGCAGAAGCGGCATGATGAAAGGCGGTGGCTGATGTATACCGCGGTCTTTCCGCCGACTATCGAGTTGAAATGCGCATACATCTCGGATTCGGCTATCGGGTCTAAGGCGGCGGTCGGCTCGTCTAATACTATGAACGGAGCGTTGCGGTAGAGAGTTCTTGCAAGCGCGATTTTCTGCGCCTCGCCGCCAGAAACGTCAACGCCCTCCTTTGAAAATCCCTTGTGAAGGTAGGTTTCTATGCCATGCGGAAGCGACTTAAGGCGCTCGCCGAAGCCGGATTTTTCAAGGCATTCTGTAACCAAGCCGCCGTCATACTCCGTGGCCGAGGCAACGTTCTGCGCCAGCAGGAAATCAAACAGCTTGAAGTCCTGAAAGACTACCGAAAAGATTGACATATACTGTGCATAATCGTATTCGCGAATGTCCCTGCCGTTGAGGGTTATTGTACCCTCGGTGGGGTCGTAAAGGCGGCATAAAAGCTTTATAAAGGTGGTTTTGCCGCTGCCGTTCTGCCCTACTATCGCGGTGCAGCTTCCGGAATCAAGCTTTAAGCTGATGTTTTTAAGCACGTAATCCTCGCTTCCGGGATATTTGAAGGATACGTTTTTGAACTCTATCTCGAAATTCTGCATATCGCTTTCGCCGATAGTTACAGTTCCATTGCTCATGCCGGATGGCATCTCTAAAAATTCAAACACAGGCTTTAAGAAGGATGCGTTCGTGCGGGCGTCGTTGAGATTCCCGAATATCTGCGATACCCCGCCCGCCAGCATGGTTACAGCGCTGACATACTGTGTAACAGAGCCGACGCCGAACGCGCCCCCTATCGCCTTAAGGCAGACGAAGGCATATACAAATCCGGTGAACACCACAGAAACCGCCGAGCCTGCGGCAGTGTAGAACCCCACAGGTCCCTTGGCGTAGCGGGCAAACGGTCCTTTAGAAGCAAAGGTTCCGTTTTTATCGCTGTTGTACTTGTCGCAAATCAGATCCTGGCGGTAGATTCTTATGTCGGCGGCAAGCTCCTTATAATAGCCCAGCCAGCCGTAGAAGCTGAACAGGCGGTTTGCAAGGTTGTGCAGCCCGGCCTCGCGCGCCCAGTATTCGTTGGCCTTGCCCGAAAGCGCAGGAGCGGCGTAGGTTATGGCTATCATCACTGCAAGAATCAAAAGTATGAACAGCGGGTTGTTGAGGATGGTTAGCCATC
>CALDFS010000368.1 GCA_937942105.1 uncultured Ruminococcus sp.
ATACCGCATATATTCGGATGCCCTTTAAACGACTCGAGCAGCTTAATCTCATCCACAAAACTCATTGCTACTGTTTTGCAATACTCTCTCGCGCCTTCCTTTGAGCCATATTCGCGAATAAGTGTATCGATTATTTCCGGCTTATCTGGAATTCTAAGTACCTTTATGGCAGACACTGCACCTATATCACGCCGAACGGCTCTATACACCTTTGCGTACGAACCAACACCTATGCATTCTTCTATGTCCCAGCTATTCCAAATGCGCTTAACTAAGTCTTTTACTTCCCTATCAGTCATATACCTTGCTCCGCCATATATGGCGATTGCTCCTTTCATTGTAATGCTGATTGCTTAATAAAAATGCAGGGTTAATCACTGTTGCTCTCATTATCCTTATCAGGTGATTTTATTTCTTCTAATTTTAATTTAGCTTTTAAATCATCAAGTACCGTGATAACATTTTTATCATCCTTATTATATATTCTTTGATAACAAGCATTAAGCTTTTCAAACTTTGCCATTTGGCTTTTTAACAATGTAATTCTTTTACTGCGACTTTTTTCATTTATCTTAATTTCATTGCCAAGTCCTTCATAAATTTTTATGTATTCATTTTCAAGATAATCTTTGGTACAGTATTTGCCTGTCCTTTCATCGTTCAAAAGCTCATAAAAATCATCAACCGATATTTTTCCCTTAGATATGATTTCAGCATTAATGTAATCGTCCCGTTCCTTAATTCTCACCTCATCCGGCTGTTCATCTCCACAATTAATGCATCTCAGATTGAAGGTATATAAATCACCGTCGGGAATGGGATCTTCTACTTCCACATAATTATGCTGTCCAGTTCTCGGAATCACAACTCTATTATGCCTGCTTGTGCTTTCATGATTACATCTAATACATATTTTAACTTTGTATCCGTCATTATTACAAGTGGCTTTTTCTTTAACTACATAATACTTATCATCATCACTATCGGTGTATTGATGGGATTTATTCTCATTACAGATATCAATGAATTCTTTCGTATTCTCTATCACGCCGTCTTTTTCATAGAAATAGGTTTTGCACTTTTCGCAATAGTTGTTATCTATGGAGTATACGTAACACGTTTCACCCTCATATTCTCCTTCTTCATGATAAACTGTCGTTCTGTCCTCACTTGTACATACTTCATTCTCACACAAAAATCCCTCGCCAATATTATTAAGGATTATATCGGATGGATTATTTTCAGTCTCATCCTCAGGCTGATTATGCTCATCACCATCGACGCTATTGTCTTCCTCTTCTTCGCCAGTCATATCAGTATCTGATGAGTTGTCCGACAATTCGTGGTCGGTGATTTCATCATCATCGGTAACAGCATCACTGTCTTCGGTTACTACAGTCTCAGCAGTAGATTTCTGTGCATCAAAATCAAGTTCTTTCTCGGTCATGCTTTGCTCTTCGAAGTTGTCTTCATCGGAAGCAGTACTTTGGGCTTCATCTTCGGCAATCGTAGGCTCAGTTGTTTCGGCTGTTTCGATGCCGTTAATGTCAAAATCATTGGATATTTGAACATCAGACTCAGAAACGGGCAATGTAACGGATTCTCTAATGTTTGTTTGCTCATTCTTGTCCGACGAAGTCCTATTGATTCTCATACCTTTCAGAATCATAGGAACTGATGCCGCTATCAGCACAAACGCCAGCAGTGCAGCACACAATGCAGGTATCAGTGCGGAGCTTTTGCGTTTTGCCGGTTGTATTCTGCTTTCGGAATTCTTTTCAATTTCCTGAGGTGTTATTGCTCCCTGAGTATCCTCGAACGGGTCTGCTGTCTTAAAGACTTCACCGCATTCGGGCATTGCTTCCGGGTTAATAACCTCAAAAACAATCATGGTTATATTGTCCCTGCCGCCGTTCTTCATTGCCAGCGAATAAAGACTGCGAACAGCTTCATCGAGCTTTTGACTACTGATTATCTCACATATCTGTGCTTCCGGAACCATATCAGTCAAACCGTCCGAGCAAAGCACATAACGGTCTGAGGACTTTATTTTTAAGTGCGAAGTATAAGGCTCTATAAGCATTGCTGTATCAGGAATTCCGAGATTCTGAGACAGCGGAGCTTTTCTTCCATATGGTGCAAAGGTTACATGATCGATAGAAAGCTGCTTCATTTCATTATTTCTGCATACATATAGTCTACTATCTCCTATATTGCAAATATGAACATAGCCCTTGTCAACAGCGGCCAAAACAGCGGTAGTGCCTATTCTGCTGACTTTGTTTTCGGCTGCGTATTTGCATATCATAAGATTTGCATTTATGCAGCAATTGAACATATCAATTGCGACATCGCTTTCCGACATAGGATACTCAGAAAATGCCCTTGCAGCGATATACGAAGCCATTTCGCCCTTTTCATGACCGCCCATGCCGTCAAAAATACCGAAAACATGTTTGCCGCCTTCAGTAATCCTGCCGGATACTACTCCGCCGGTGCCATCGTGTACCGCTTCAAGGTACTTTCCCTCGAAAATCAGATTGTCCTGATTGCTCGTCCTAATATTTCCGGGCGAACATATTAAGCTATAATTAATCTGAAATGCCATATTCATATACCTTTCATTATAAATTGAGTTGATAAACTTATCATTCATTACGAAAATTATATAAGGACCGCATCAATGGCGGATATCAGCAAAAAATCTATTGCACATAATCCAATTCCAGAGCGTAAGTAATAGTGCTTCGCGATATCAATTCCCTGCCTTTGATGGCGAATACATTCCAATAATCGCCATCGCCGAGGTTTTCAGGTACGCTGTATGTGGCAATTAGGTTGCTGTCCTGATATAACATAACCTTGGATTCCGATGAACTCAGGCTGCCATATCCTGCATATTTGTGAACAAAGTAATAATACGGCTTATCATAGTTAACTACAAATGTTACAGTTTCTGGGCCGTAGCTTTCTGTATCGTCGATATCGAGATTGCATACAAGACCGCTGCTGGTCAATGTGCCCAGATCCTTTTCTGCGTCATAGTCATATGCATCCTTTTCAATATAGTACACATGATAGTAGCCGCCCGACGAATCCGGACCGCATAAATGAGAATCAACATCCCTTGGATTTTCACCCCACACAAGTACCACTCGAAATACTTCATCTGACATCACATGGCTTAATGTTAGATCCTGAACCGTAGTGCTTCCGTTTTGAACAGCTATATTCATTGAAACAGATGTAAAAGCATCCTTATCGGCAATTATAGTATAGTTTCCAGCAGGAAGCTCAACAGAGTATAAACCGTTTCGGTCTGTGACTGCCGTTAAAACCACATTGCCATACGAAGTATTGTTCCAACCTTCTCTTATTGAGATTTTAGCATCAGGTATTCCTAAACCGTCAACTGCATTGACAGTGTAACCCTGTGCAGTTCCGCTATCAGCACCGTTTCCTTTATCCTCTACCATTAGCAAAGATTCAAGGTAGATTGTTTCATTATCAATTATACTGCTCAAATCGACATATGTGTCAAACGGTATGTAATTGTCTGCACTGATGCTTAACCTATATTCGTCCGCCGGAAGCGATATATCATAACTTCCGTCATCTCCAGATTGTGTTATAACAACATCTCTGTCGTCAATATATGCCGTTATACGTGCGTCCTTTATTCCCGAGCGGTCGGCTGCACTGCAAACTCTTCCAAGTATATTGCCCTTAACTGCGCTTACATTGTAATTGATTGCAGCCTCAACAGCCAGCTTCGCGTTGACCATTCTGTAAGAGTTATTCAAAGGATGATTTTTAGATGGATTATCCTCCACCTCATATATCGTATTATTAGAGTCACAGACAATCTGCTCTACCATCCTGCCGTTTAAATCCGGATTCGCAGACCATACCAGTCCCGCAACTCCGGAAACAATCGGAGCCGCCATAGATGTGCCGCTATTAAGCATATACCCGTTATTACTGCAGCTAAGAACATCTACTCCCGGTGCGCAGATATCCACCCTCGAACCTGCGTTTGAAAAGCTCGCCTGCATATATCCTCCATCAGGTTTTTGCTCGGCCGCTCCAACAACTATTATTCTTCCAACGATATCATCTACGGTAACTCCTGGCATAGTATAGCAGTTAGATTCATCTACACTTGTAAAATAACCGCATTGATTGGCATCAATGGATTCTACTCGTTTATTGGTAATTAAACCGAACAGTTTCTTTTCGGTTATTTCAGCCCCGTTCCCGGCTGCTTGCACTATTACAAAGTCATACCCATTTGAAATCAGCGGAGCAATATAACGTGAGGACATGTAGCCATCACGGTAGTATATTTCTTTGCTCAATTTCTTTTGATTTTCTATATCTCTTCCGCAGGAAAGGTTAATAACCTTTGCACCGGCGGCAATGAGTATTGCGGTGCCGCCCAGAATTTCATTATAGGATGCAAGATTAGGCTTAATTACCGATCTGTCGTATCCCCAATCATAGCTCATCAAGTCGCAATTCCAGACAATGCCCGTAATTCCAGCGCCATTATTCGCTTCTGCGGCAATGATACCCGCAACATGATTCCCATGATTGTGAGTATCATTAAAGCTATCTACAAAGGTAAGAACATTTTTTAAATCCTCATGTTCCGTGTTTATCCCTGCGTCTACAACGCCGATTTTAATCCGCTGATACAATTCATTGTATCGCCAGGCACTCTGTGCCTGAATAGCTTCGCTCAACCAATTCAGACCGCTCGGGTTCGATTCGTCCCAATCATTGGTGAGTAATTCGGATTTATCGGCAAGCCATGGATCTGTCGGCGTAGTAGTACTTGATACATCCATTTCGGCAACAGGGTCGTACATTGCGTCGTCGACAATTTCGTTTTTCTTCAGTTCTTCGCAAAGAACCTTCAATTTGTCAAGAGTACGTGCACTTACCTCTACCTGAATCTGATTGATTATCGGCAATGCACCGACTATTTTGCCATCTGCAGATTTCACCAAACTATCAATCTGTTCACTTGTTGTGCCATCCTTTAAAAATATGATAATAACGTTGTTAACATAATACTCACCGGTTTCAATATCTTTAGCAAATGAAAGCGGAGATGGCAAATATAATGTGTTCTCTTCTATTACCCTTTTTGTCTGTAGATCGACCACTTTTATAGGTCTATGTGAATCATAATCATCTAAGTATCTAAAATTTGAACATCCTGACACACTAAGAAAAAACGCTAAAACTATTATGGCTGAAATTATTTTTTCATTTTTTCCTCTCAACGCTCTCAGCAAATTACAATAGAATAAGAAGAATAGCAATCAGCAAAAGTACTCCTGCTGCAATTGCCGCAGCTACAAAAATAGGTAAATTACTGTGTTGCGGCAGCGGAGTTTCGTATTCTATATCTTCTCCTTGACGTTCAACATATAATAATCTTTCCAAATCTCTACGCATCTGAACCGCACTGCCATACCTGTTCTCTGGTTGAAATTCGCAGGCCCTCAGTATTATTTTAGAAAGACCATCCGAAGAAGTCGCAGGGCGAGGCAATGGCTCCCCTGCCATACGTCTTGTCATAGACTCCTTATTGTCGTTAGGACCAAGAATTTGTTTATCAGGATCAATAAAGGGAGGCTTCCCCTTATTAGCCATCTTGTAAAGGACAAGACCAAGTGAGTATATATCTGCTCTATGATCATATTTCTTATTAGGAAGTGCAACTTCAGGAGCCATAAACAGCGGCGTTCCAATATTTGAGGTCATCTCACCCCACGGATTCTCACTCATATTCTTTGCAATTCCAAAATCACAAAGCTTGTACGTACCTTTTTGATCCACCAAAATGTTGCTTGGCTTTATATCTCTGTGGATTATATGCTCACTCTCACACTTCTCAAGTGCATTCAGTATATCAATGCCAAGACTGATTGTGCTATTTTCATCGCATCCGTAGTTTACATTTTGTAAAATATTGAGATATTCCATTCTGATGATGATGTTCCATCCGATGTTATCCGATGTTGGAAAAACAGAATATGCGTCCACATTTACAATATTTTCGTTTCCTTGCAACGCCACAAGCGTACTTATTTCATTAGTGAATTTATCCTTAATTGAGCGGCAGGTTTCCATCGTGTACTGCATACCCTTGTCATTTATCATCTGCATGAGAATGTTGCGATTTTCCGGAATCTGTATCACCTTAACGGCACACAGAACCCCAGTACTGATTGAATATGCAAGAAAAACGCTTCCGTATGTTCCACATCCGACAAGCTCATTTAAATACCAGTCAGGCCATATCTTGCTGACCATTGCTCTGGCTTCATTGATTTCTATCATATTTTTCATTCTCCCAGTTGTTTAATGTTGCTATTCTAGCGTTCATGCCTATATATTATAAAGGTCAAATTATCCTGTTTCATATTGTCAATATATTTTGCCGTTTCAACAAGCCTGTCAGCTGCTTCGGTAATTAATGAATTTGAATTGATAATGTTCAAAATATTATCATCGTTTATAGTACGGTAAAGTCCATCAGAGCACATAACTATAACATCGCCAGTTTCAAGGCATAATGGCGATTTGTAAAGATCAACTCTGCCCATTGCTTCCATACCTATATAGCTTGTAAGCCCGGATTTATTCGGGTAATTCTTCACATACTCATGTGACACCTTACCTTCTTTTTCCAGTCTAGTCAGTTCGCCGAGAACGTTATGTTCCTCATTTAAAAGAATGATACCATTATTTCTAATCAGATATATATGACTGTCACCGACCGAAGCATAATACATCAAGTCACCTCTTATAACAACAGATATCATTGTAGTTCCGCAGCCAAGTGGAATCCCATCACTATCGGATATGCCGCATACGCGCATATTCGTATCGTTAATTTGCTTCAAATATATATATCGTATAAGCGGTTCATCACATATATAAAGCGCATCAGCTATCATACGCATATTACGTACGCATTCGTTGCTTGCGAGCTCTCCTGCCGAGTAGCCGCCCATGCCATCACAAAGGACAGCAAAAATGCCGTTGTCGAATTTTTCAAATATAGCAGCGTCTTCCTGCGAGTCTCTTTTGCCGATATAGCTCCTTTGCTCAATAGAGTATCTGCAATTTATCGGTTTAAAATAGCTTTTTACTTTTTTAGCATTGTATTTATAAACAGAATAGAAAGTATTGTTTGCTTGAAATACATTCTTCTCATTCGCGGTAAATTCTTTTTCTATATATTTAATGGATTGTAAATACTCAGAAAATAGTGCTTGTGCATTCACGCCTGATCGCATCATATAGCCCTGAATAAACAGTTCCTTTATCATAAAATGCTTTTGGCTGTTTTTTTTAATTGCAATATATGTAATAGTACGTCTGTCAGAATCAACGACGCCGCCAACGATGTAATCCCCGACTTGTGTAAAAGGCGGTAACGCACTGATGCCTGCCTTCACGCTTCCAAGCCTTGCCCCGCTGCCACAAACAGGGCAAACACCTTTTTTGACCTTAAAAATGTTCAGGCAATATGGGCATCTATATTTATGAATATTCTTAGAAACACCGATATTCATTTTTTCAGCGTTTTTTACACAGCCTTTTTTGATTTTATCCATAGTTGTTCCTTATAATAATATTGAATAGGGAGTATATAATACTTGAAATACTATATACTCCCTTCTGTTTTGTATGTTAGCTATCGATTGTTAATTTAAATACTTCGCCATAGAAGGGTACGTATATCAATTTGGTCTTTCCGACCGTAAGAATGTCTCCCTTATGAAGCTCGGTAGGATTGTAAACAGCCTTGCCATTAAGATAGAAGAGCTCTCTTGATTCACCTGGATGGCAGTATGCTTCGCTACCAACCGTATCAAACGAAACAATGGCATGATGTCTTCCAGAAACTGATCTATCACTGTCCAAAACAATATCGTTGTCAGCTGCTCTGCCGATGTAATTTTTTCCAGCACAAAGGCGGAAATCCTTGCCAGCTGCATCACCTTCTATACAAACAAGCCAACCTACTACAGGAACCATCGAGTTTTCAACATTATCAGTTGAAACATTTCCATCTTTGTTATTAAAATCAAAGTACTTAGCACCTATAGTTTTATCCGGATCGACGCCCTCAAATGCCGGCTTAATGTCAATATGCACACCAGCAGTCGTTTCGTCCATGGAAGCATCAGCATTGCAATGCGGACAGTTCATGTACTTTGACGAGTCGTAATAATGTCCTTTAGGACATCTTATCATGTTAACCATATTATTTTACCTCCTAAAATTTATGAAAGATTCAGAATCATTTCACCGTTGGCAAGTTTAACAATGTCGCCCTCAGAGGCCATTACTTCTACATTCGGAATGAGTTTGTTACCGTTTATATACGTTCCGAACTTAGAATAGTCGGTGACAAAGTACTTGTTATCAGAACCATTGAGCCTGATTGAACAATGAAGTTTGCTTATAATTTTAATTTCGGGTGATACAACGATATTAGACTGATTAGGGTCGCGACCAATTCTTACAATCTCGCCATCTTTAATAGGGAACATTACGCCCTCATATTCTCCGCTCAACACCTTGATGTTATGAACTTTTGGAGGTGTAGGCAGTATCTTTTGCTGCTCTTCTTTGTTAATAATTGCAAACGAACCATTAAGTTGTCTGTAAACACCAATGTACGTCATCATCTTGTATGGCAATACATATGCCCCAAAGATACCAAAGATGAGTATTGCAACCAAATCCCACAGGAAAAATGACAAGTCAAGCACAAGCAGCTCCTTCAGATGACCTTTTGTTGCTGCTACGCTCGCTCTAATGCAGTCATAGGCGGAATATCCACGCTGCTCCACTGCAATGTAATCTGCCATAACATACTTAGCGGATATATATTTTCTAAAGAACCAGCCACCTATGCAATATGGTATAAATAGAACCACGAATGTCCAGATAAGATCGCCTCTAGAAACAGCTATTCCGATAGCTGCGATAATAACATATGGTACGAAATATAAAAGCGTCCACAAGTATACGAATATACCTCTGAGAATGCTTATGAGCATAAACTTCCAAGTCATAGAACCATCAAGAAACAGATCACTCATTGTGACCTTTTTCATCTTACCGTTTTCAAACTTAACAAAAGTCTGAACCTGACCAGAGCGAATATGCGAATCTACCATCAAAGCGAATAATCTCGCCACAACAGAGAATACACCGCCAAATATCACCAATGATAAAGCGTACGTAAACACAGAAGCTATTGTATCGACAGGATCAAAGATAAAACCATAAACCAACTGCTCAGCAGTGCCAACAAGACCGGTAGCACCAAGGTATATTGCAGAAGCAATGCCAAAAACCAAGGAATAAACCAGAGCGCCGATCCACGTGGACAGCCATACAGTTGCGTACTCGCCAAAACTTCTGTTACGCCAAAGATTGCGCGCTTTTTCTTTTGCTTTTATTCTGTCTATCATAATTTTCCTCCTTAAGAGCGAATTAACAGCTGAGCGGTTGACGCCACACGCCCAACTCAAGTCACGGCTTTTTGCCCAGACTTATGTGGAGAACTATCTTAGTTCCTTTATTAATATAGAAGCTGTCGTTATCAATATATCCATTGTACTCAATATTGGTAACACTGCCGGCAGGATGAATATTGCTGTATTCCTCAACAAAGCTAAACTCTATTCCATTGTCAATAAGTGTTTGCTTTACAGCTTCGACATTGCCATACAAAGATGCTTTTATAAGCTTTATATACTCAGCATTTTCACTAACAATGACCGATATCGACTTAATAATCTCATCTGCTCGCTGAGCAGTAATAGTTGCGTTGCCTATTCCGACTGCAGTTATGTTTCCATTATCATCAATCGTTGCCACTGTTTCGTCTGAGGTTGACCATACAACTTCATCGATTATGCTTTCAGCAATGTCGTCTGATATCGGAACAGTCTGTCCAATAGTAATCGAAATACTGTTCTGAGCAAATATGGACATATCGTGAACAGTAAGAACAGCAGTTGCAATACGTCCCTCTGACGCCGCAAAAACTGTTGTTGTACCGAAGCCTTTCGCTGTGACATTGCCATTTTCGTCTATATCTGCAATCGTTGTATCTGATATTCCCCACGAAACAGGGTCTTTACATTCAAAGCTCACTTTTTCGGCGATGTTAACAGATACTGATTTAGGAAGGATTTCAATTGCTCCGCCGATAGGATTTACTGTTTTAACCTCGTCAGATGCAATAATAAGCTTTATAGCAGTTCCAAACGGAACTTTTCTGCCAGCCTGTGTGCTCTGTTCTAATACGCAGTCCATATCTCCGTCAGATATGATATATTCAAGCTGCCAGCTCAGACCCTTTGCTTCAAGCGCTGATATTGCCGCATTGCACTGCATACCACGAACATCAGGAACTCTTGCCTGTTCGCTTCCCATGCTTGTAACAATATATACACTTCCGCCCTTGTAAACCTTGCCGCCCGCTTCGGGATACTGCATTACAACAGTGTTAAAGCTATAGGCATCAGTATATATCGAGGCAGACTTAATAAGTCCGACATCGTGCTGCGCAAGCAAGCTGTTAAGCTCCTGTGCATCCATCCCGATATAGTCTTCCGTCTCTATGTAGTCCTTAGCTTTTAGCGGTTGTTCGACATCAGTTTGTGACTCATCGGTATCCAACGAGTCTTGAATGTTATTTTTTAAAGCTGCCGATCTGTATGCAAGATATCCTGCCGTACACGCAAGCACAAGTATAACAGCTGCAATAATTATTCCTATCGCCAACGAAAGCTTTCGCTTTTTAACAGCTGCCATAGGCGGGAGCCTGACATCAGTGACATTACCGACAAGAATGTCTATAAACCTGTCGAGATTTTGAGGTCTGTCATTCGGTGACAGATTGAGCGCGCTGAGAATTGCCGCTTCAGTTTGATTGGAAACTTTAATTCCCAAAGATGAGGGATAAACAATACCGCCATTTTCGTTCCTTGATCTGTCCGGCGGAGTTCCGGTAAGAGCTGTATACATTACCGCACCAATTGAATAAATATCCGTAACCACAGACGGCATAGTGCCATTTGCAAGCTCTGGCGCAGCATATGGATTGCTTCGCAGATTACTTTCAGGAAGCTTTAAGGCACCGCTCATACCAAAGCCCTCGAGTATCAGTCGGCCGTCAATAAGGCATCTGAAATTATCTGGCGAAATCGCTGAATGTGTGAAGCCTGCATCGTGATAAAGCTTTAATGCAAGCAGAATTGGCAGAAGCTGCTCAACAAGGCGTTCCTCAGAAACAGCGCCGTACACTGCGATGTTTTCGGAAAGCGTCATGCCTTCGTGCTTATCAGCGAATACGTATACAGTACCGTTAACCCTGAAAGGCTTTGATACCTTCAACAGTGAATCGCTTCCGCTGACGTTTTGAAATAGCGCATTCATCTCAGCCTCAAAGCAGCTTGCCCCTTCGGCAAAATCAATCTCACTGTTCTGGGTCGGTTTAATTTCGCAGGAATCATCTGATCTTAAACTGATGTGCTCAGGAAAATACTCTATAACACAAATATCATCACTGTTCGGAAGCTGCTTTGCGGTATAAACTACATACACTTCGTTATATGATAATATTTCACATATAACGAACCTTCCGTCAACATTGCATCCGTTATTGAGCATTCGCCTTTGCTCAATAATCGGAGGGTGGGCGGCAGATTGTTGATTCTGCCGCCCTTGGATATTTTGCTTTTCAGCAGGTTCTCTGCGTTTCATTTTGCAGATTACCCTCTCTTTTTGAAGATAACGATTGCTGCCGCCACTGCAAGAGGAAGTATTGCCATTGTTACGCCAGAGTTCGGGTTATCCGAAGGCTTGCTTGTTGTATCCTTTTTAGGCTTATCTTCCTTGGGCTTGTCGTTTGAAGTCTGCTTATCATCTGCCGAGGGCTTAGTTTCGGGCTTCTCCTCGACTTTTTCTTCAGGCTTTTCTTCGGGATTATCATCAGACTTGGTTTCATCCGGATCGGGTTCAGGCTCAAGCTCAGGAAGCTTTATAACGATTTCCTCTTCTCGTCCTACATCCTCGCCCTCGGCAAGAATTCTGACAATATTGCCGTTGCTGTCAAGAATAGCCTCAACATTGCATCGGCTGCACTTTGCAACGTCATTTTCGTCCTTTGCACCCCAGTCATGACCCGCGGCAGGGTTTGTGCCGTTGTATTTTCTGGTTGCACTGCAAGCTGAGCAGCGTGCAGTAACTGTGTATGTATAGGGCTTGTCGCAGTAAACTATAACAGGTGCTTTTTCTACTACGTATTTGTGTTCGCATCCGTATCCGCAGATAGAACATTTGCCATCGTTCCACGTATGACCTGAAAAACCGTCAGTTCTATCGCAGTTAGGGCATTCGTGCCAGTGCCCTGTTTCATTCGAACTCCAATCCTCGCTGAACTCATGCACACCGGTTGCCGGAATAGTTTTTCCACTCTCGAGATCTTTTTCACCACATATTGAACACTTCATAACTGCTTCTTTACCATCTTTTATGCAAGTTGGCTCTTCTTTTTTCGTGTCTTCTACGCTATAGTCATGTCCAAGTGGCTCTATTTTTGTTCCACCAGTAGTAAGATCACATCCTGAGCACTTCATAACAGCCTCTGCACCGGCTTCCGTGCAAGTTGGTTCTACTCGTGGCGTATCTTCTACACTATAGTCATGCTTTCCAGTTGGCTTAATCTCTGCTCCACCAGTAGTAGAACCACATCTTGAACACTTCATAACCGCCTCTACGCCTGCGTTTGAGCAAGTTGGTTCTACACGTGGCGTATCTTCTCTATAATCATGTCCAAGCGGCTCACCTTCTGATACATCATACGGACCATCTGCGTGCATATCACAGCCGCTCATTGTTTTAATGAGTGGTTCTGTACAAGTTGCTTGTTTCGTGTTCACCACTTCACAATCACAGCCAGATGATGTTCCACTTCCAGAACTATCGGGGTTGCCCGCCGCATAAAGCATTGTGTCAAAATCAGCTTCATCATCCAGCACAACTTCTTCGTCATCGTCGTCGAGCACAACATCGTCATCAGCCATGGCTGTAATGCTCATTGCCGAAATCAGCATAGAAGCGCAAAGAGCAGCCAACAACGTTCGCATGAGCTTTCTTTTTTTCATATTTTTTCCTCCTTATTGTACTGCCCGCCCGGAAACAACAGTGTACATTAGTTTCCCTGATAATCTTTGTTGCAAAACAAAGAATTATGTCGAAAACAGGCAGATATTGATTTATTTATATCAACATACCGAAAGGTATGCCAATATATAAAAATAATTTAATTATTGCATAGTGCAACAAAATGTGAAAGTATTACTCTTTCGGAAAGACTGGTCTCACCATCATTATGACGTCAATACGATTCCTTCATTAAGTTACAAATTATGATTATGGAAGCTTAACAAGATTTCGTTATAAATCATTTTCATGCAGAAAAAGAACTGATTTCAAGGCTTTATCAGCCTGTAGAATTTTTAGCCCTGCTAAATATAGCCATCTAAGTTGCTTGAACTTCTACACTCAAAATACATACAAAAGCTATTAACTACATAATACAGATTATGTTGCAAATAGTGTTTATGTAATTAATATCATTTGCATACGTATTAATGCATTAATAGTTTTTATATTAATTTTAGATAAAAAAAGCACAAAAACCCGAGCCAAAAAGAGTAAATTTTCTTTTGGCTTGGGTTTTTGCACAAAAAACCAATTATTTTTGCAAAAGTACTTGCAAAGAACAAAAAAATGTGCTATATTAATAAAAAAATTATGTATTCAAGATTAATGCTAACAACATAATCTGTATTACGTTGCAATCAGCGATTTGCTTACCCGTTCTAGGCTTTTGATATGCATGTTTCCTGTTTCAATAGTATAAATTCGTGTGGTCTCGATGCTGCTGTGTCCTAAAATATCGGCAAGTCGGACCACATCTTTTTCTATACTATAAAATATACGTGCGAATAGATGTCTTAGATTATGGGGAAATACCTTATCTTTTGATACATTGGCACGCTCGCAAAGGGCTTTCATCTCTCGCCAGATATTGGTACGGTCGATTGGCTTGCCCGACCTTGTCACAAACAGACTGCCGGACCTTATATTAGCCTTCCTCATATATCCCTTCAGCATTGATCTTACCTGCTTGGTAAAGAAAATCACCCTGACCTTGCCCTTGCAGTTCACAACAGCCTTGCCGTTCTGCACAGCCTCGACTGTAACATACTTAAGTTCGCTCACCCTAATACCCGTGCCGCAGATTGTTTGCAGAATATATGAGATTCTGCTCTCCCCTGCAGCGTTTATCAGGCGTCTGTACTCAACTGTGCTTAGCTCCTTTTCCTCATAAGCAAATATCTGCCGCTGAATTTTTAAAAGCTTGACGCGGCAGTCACCTTTGCCTATGAAATCAAGAAATCTGTTTATTGCCACAAGCCTGCTGTTTGCTCCGGCAGGCTTGAATTTTTGCGATAATTCCTGTTTGTAAGCAACAACCTTTTCTTTAGTGACAGTTGATACTCCTATGAACGCGCAAAACGCTCTGACGTCACGAAGATATTTTTCTATAGTGGCAGGCTGTTTTTCTTCCTCGCGCAAAAGGCTTTCAAATGCGGATATGCTCTTAGCTGAATTTTTCATAACATTTCCTCCTACATAAACTACTTTTATGATAATTCACATCTGTATTTTTTGCAAGATTAGCAGAAATATTAATTTGCGTATCCTTTGCAGAGTTAACATCGAATCAGCTTAATTTACCTACTAATTTCAAAGTCCTTCGTTTCACATCAGAAATCAAGCTGAATATAACTTCACGGTATTGAGTGATGAGTAATAAAAAATATTTCAAGCCGTTAGAAATGGCAAAATTGTTCATCAGCTATAACAGCAAAGTCTTAGCAATGCCGTTTGAGTAACCACCGTCCTAAACAAGCCTAATCAGGTCAAATCAGGAGCCGGTTGGGGTAAAATTGGGGTATGGGTGAACCCGCAATACTAAAGGCTTTGCAAGCACTTTTAAAATCCCCGTTGGGGTAAAATCGACGTTTTTTCACATAAATTCGAGTAAAGTAAAAACCGCTTGCTAGCCGTAAACTGGCTCTACAAGCGGTTTTAGGTTTGGTTGCGGGGGAAGGACTTGAACCAACGACCTCCGGGTTATGAGGTAACTTTTTACGTCTTTTCCATATAATAACTTTTCTATATTGGCACAATTGAATCACTTTAGGAAGCTAAAATTATACTATAAAAAACACTGTTCTGATTTGACCTGATTGTGTGCAAGCTGGTTGGGGTATTACTGGGGTAAAAGATTAGATTACGATATACTATTTTCAGCAGTGTGCAATCAGCACATAGGTAAGTCCGGAATGTCAGCACATAGGTAAGTGCAACAGAAAGTGAAGTAAGCCAAAAGGGTAAGCCAAGCGGCATATGGAAGCCATCCCATCCCCGCCCCTAGGGGCGGGGATGGCGCAAGGCGGTGCCTACTTAGATTTTAAACTATCAAGCGGATAAAAGCAAACGAAGCTCATATCAAGTGTTCCTAAGAGAAAATCTGCCAAGTAAACCTCGTAGGTATTCTGCTCTTTCAAGGGCTTTAGCCCAACCTGTAACCCATAAAGTGAGGAGCCTATTGACACCCTTACCGAACCGACAGATATCTCGCCTGTTCCAAGCACCTTTCTTGCAAGAAATCCTATGGGATAATCAATCTCATCATAGTCTCCGATGTACTTTCTCGGCGAAGG
>CALDFS010000369.1 GCA_937942105.1 uncultured Ruminococcus sp.
GAACCTAAGCTACCGCAAGGTCCTGAAAGAAGCCACCAAGGAAGGTGAAAAGCCGATGCCCATATTCGTGAAAATCGCAATTTGGGTGAGCGTGACCGTTTTATACATAGCTCAGACCTGCCCGGTATTCTTCCGCGGCTACAACGGTTTAGGCGGTGAAATAACCCTGCCGCTTATCGGCGTAATCATAAGTGCGCTTGGGGTCATCCTTGAAGCCGCTTCGGATCATCAGAAGTCCGCACAGAAGGCAGTCAACCCAAACATGGTCGCCACTAAGGGACTGTTTAAAATCGTCCGCTGCCCGAATTATCTCGGCGAGATTATTTTCTGGACGGGTGTGTTTGTCGGCTCGCTGAATGCCCTTCGCGGCGCAGGTCAGTGGATAACCGCAGTATTGGGATATATCCTTATAGTATTCATAATGTTCAACGGCGCGCAGAGGCTTGATAAGCGTCAGGAAAAGCGCTACGGCAAAATGACGCAATACCGCGAATATGCGGATCACACTCCTATAATCATCCCACTGATCCCGCTTTATCACATAGGAAAATACAAGGACTGAAATTAAAGGAGGACGTTAAAATATGAGCGTTGCCATGGCTTTGGTTGACTATATACCTGTAGCACTGTTTTTAGCCGGCGCGGTAATACTGCAAAGAACGCTCTACAGTCTTATGAGCAAGGGAGCCTTTGCGCTGTTCTCCGCCGGAACCATAACCGTATTCGTTGCGGGGCTGTTCAAGGCAACATGGAAGCTTTTATATGCCGCCGGAATATGCGATTTCGCTGCACTGAACAAATGCTTCTTCCCGATGCAGACAACAGGCTTTGTGCTTGCGGGCTTGGGAATGATTGCTCTTATCTGCCACAAGCAGGGCAAGAACACTATGTATGCCGCCGCACCTCCTGTATTTGCAAGCTCTATGCCGTTTGTTTTTCTGATGATCTTCGGCGTTGCCGCGATGGACGTCTGCCTGTGCATAGTTGCAAAGCGCCGCAAGCATACACTGTCTGCCCTGCTTTACGTCATATCATTTATATTCACACTGGCGATGGGATATCTTTCGAGCAAGGACTTTGCCGAGGCTTCAATGAACTGGATAGCTGAGGGAGTAAACACAGTCGGACAGCTGTTATTCTTCCTCGGTGCCTATCTTATGCGGGAAAAGAAACAGGCGGCAAAAAATAATCGGTAAACTGCAACAATGTACCTGACATTTTAAAGACTGCGGCGGGAAAAACAGAATACGTCTTACCCGCCGCGATCAATTTAGAAATCACTGTTTGTCTGTTCGCGTATGGTCATTAGCTTTTCAGCAGGATATCCCAGCTCAATCCCTCTCAAAAACAGGAGTATACTCAATCGGAGCGTCGACCTTGACCGTCTGATTGCCGTCAAATTTCTCGCCGGTTGATGTAAGCGTCCATGTTCCTGCGGGGAGATAAACCTCGCGCTCAAACTGATTGAGGTGGAGTATCGGGGCTACAAGATATTTGTCGCCGAACATATACTGGTCTTTAAGCTCCCAGCACTTATCATCCTCGGGAAACTCATAGAACATAGTGCGGATAAGCGGCGAGCCGTTTGTGTGAGCTTCCTCGTACAGCTTCTTTATGTAATCGTGCATACCTATGCGGATGTCATAGTAGTGCCGCATGATTTTATAATTGTCCTCACCGTAGCTCCAAAGCTCGTTGGGCTGACCGGTGTGGAGATATCCCCCGCCCCAGTCTCTGTCATCAAGCGCGGGGATATTGTACGGTCCTCTGTCGCCGTGCATACGAAGAACCGCCGAGTATACCGCGAACTGATACCATCTTATAAGAAGCTGTCTGAAATCGGGGTCGTTAACATCATCTGTCATGAAGCCGCCGATATCGGTGGTCCACCAAGGTATTCCCGCAAGACCCATATTCAAGCCGCACTGAAGCTGATCCTCAAACGCTTCAAACGTCGATGGAACATCGCCCGACCAGATGACGTTGCCGTATTTCTGAGAGCCTGCCCATGCACATCTTAAAAGATTTACAACAGGCTTGCCCTCCTTTGCCATCTCATCATAGAATGTGCGGCTGTACATCTGCGGGTACATATTGCTGACTTCAAGTGCAGGACCTATGCAGTATCTGTAATTTTCGAAGTCGTATACGCCGTAGTCTGGTTCGGAATTGTCCAGCCAGAAGGCGTCTATGCCGAAATCGTAGTAGTTCCTCTTGCAGACTTCCCAGACGTATTTGCGGGTTTCTGGGTTGAATGGGTCGATTTCCACGCAGTCGCCCTGATAGTCATATGTCTGGGCGGCGCCGCGCTCGGTCTTAATAAGAAGTCCCCTTTCCATCATAGGATAGAAATTCTCGCTCTTTCTGTCGACCGAAGGCCATACCGAAACTATTACCTTGATGCCCATGCTGTGAAGCTCATCAACCATAGCTTTGGGGTCAGGCCAGTACTTTCGGTCAAACTTCCAGTCGCCCTGAACAGTCCAGTGGAAGAAATCAATTACTATCTGGTCGATTTTTATGCCTTCCTTCTGATACTGCCGTGCAACAGTCAGCACCTCGTCCTGGGTTCTGTATCTTAGCTTGCACTGCCACAGACCCATAAGGTCTTCCGGGAACATATCAGCATGTCCGGTTGCCGAAGTGTAGTTTTCAAGGATAGCCTTGGGATTGTCGCCAACGGTTATGTAATAGTCCATCTCGCGGGTGGAACGGGCTATCCACTCGGTGTAGTTGTTGCCGAACGTCACACGTCCGACGGCGGGATTGTTCCATAAAAAGCCGTATCCCAAAGATGAAACTGCAAACGGCACCGATATCTGAGAGTTGCGCTGGGCAAGCTCTAAAACGCAGCCCTTAAGGTCAAGGCAATTGTGCTGATACTGCCCCATGCCGAAGATCTTCTCGCCGGGGTTGGGGTCGAATTTTACGTTCAGAGAATACTCAGTTCCGCCAATAACGCCCTTCCACTCGCGGTTTACAACCTTCAAGCAGCGGCTGCCCCTGGATATCGTTCCGTCATACATGCGGAAATATTCGCGCAGAACAAGCTTATCATCCCTATAAAAAGATATAATGCCGACAAAATTTACAACAGCCTTTATTCTGCCATTGATTATAGTCGCCATCTCGCGCTTATCAATGTCGCCGTTGCCGACCCAATGGTCGACAAGCTCAACCTTGACCGATGGCTCAGTCTTTGCGGTAGCTTCGGTCAGCGCCCAGCCGTTTCCTGTGAATTTGCCGAGCATGGTGCTTCTTACCCTGAGCGAGTCCCTGCCCCAAGCTTCGATTCTGAGCATTTCGCCGTTGTTATAGCATACCAATGCTCCGTTGTCGTTTACAAATCTCATACATAACCTCCTGAATTATCAAATATATAAGTGCCATAACGCCGATTAAATGCGTTCAATATGCGTCCAATATTTTTATATAATACAATAACAATCACAAAAAATCAACCAATATACTATGATTTGTTAAGTATAAAGTATGATTTGTTAAAAAGTATTACATGATTGTTTTGATTCGCTCATCATGAATATGCAAAAGCATAAAGCAAGGCAGGCACAGAAAACTTCCGCGCCCGCCATTTATGCAAAATGCAAGCCATTTTTCGGCGACTATACGCGCACTATCTTATTATCTCATTGCCAACTCTGAAGAAATCGACATCAACATATCCTCCCGACTGCTCGGATGCATAGTTGAATATTGCATAGCGGTAGCCCATAAAATGCAGACCGTAGTAGTTCATATGCAAAGCGTCGCCGATTTTAGTCCAGCTTTCGCCGTCGAGACTATAATAGAAATATGCCTTATCCGCCGCGTTAATATAGTCACAGTCAACACGCAGGAATACTTCATCACCGGCAAGCTCTGTGCGCTCCTTCTCAAGCTCCTTTTCAACGCTGTCGTTATCGTCATATCTTGCCATTACAATATACTTTTTGCCGTCTTCGACTTTTACGCCGACATAGCCGTATCTTTCGGCAAATGCTGAAAGACCTGCTGTATCGCCATCCTTCATATTGGCTGTATCAAGCTTGATATAAGCCGAACATTCAGGACCGAAGGTGCGCTGGGTCAAAGTGTTTCTTGCTTGCGCAACGGAGCCGCAAATCGCCCCGGTTTTCAGCCTAAGATACCCTTCTCTTTCGGTCAGCGACCAAAGGCGGTTATCGGGATTATGGTTCCATTGCCACTCAGGCAGAAGGTTAGAACCGTTATAGTCATTCTCGCCGGCTTCTTCAAGGCTTTCGGCAAAGCTGTGATACGGTCTTACAATCCGCGAATTTATAAATTCATCGCTTGTTACAACGCTCTTTTTGCCCGCTCCTTCAAGCGGGATTTCAGCGGATTTAGGAGCCTTTCCGTCAACTCCGACAACCGGCCAGTCGTCTTCCCATGTCATTGTCATCAAAACCGGAACTCTGCCCACCGCTCCATGATCCTGGAACAAAAGACAATGCCAGTTTCCGTCGGCATCATCAATAATACCTCCCTGAGCAACACCGTCGTTTCTGAAATCAAGGTTGTCGTCAAGAACCACCTTCATTTCCCAATCTCCGTCGAGCGATTTGCTTCTATAGCACAGCTGAGTTCTTCTGCCGCCGGATGGCCATGTGATAATAAAGATATAGTAATATCCATTGAGCTTATATGCATGAGCACCCTCGGCAAGGCATCCCGGAACAAGACCGGCATCGTCTATTATTTTTCTTTTGGTTTCCGGCTTGACCGCGCTCAGATCCTTTTCCAATTCGATACACCATATCTGACCTCCGCCGTAGATGAGATACACCTTGCCGTCGTCATCAAACAGTATGCTCATATCGTGGAAGCCCTCGTCAAATTCGTATCTGCTCCACTTTCCGTTTTCGATATCCTTTGTGTAGTAAATATACGTCTTACCGGTGGCATAGGAAAGGAATCCGACGTAGTATATTCCGTCGTTATATCGAATAGAAGCCGCCCACTGACCTTTGCCGTAGTTGTTCTCACCATTTCTTAACGCTAAATTGTCGGCATCGTCCAAAATGTTATATACGTAGTTTACTATTTCCCAGTTCACAAGGTCGTAGGATTTCATTATGGGACATCCCGGGGACAGGTGCATTGTTGTTGACACCATATAATATGCATCATCAACACGAATAAAGTCGATATCCGGAACATCGGCGAAAATAACCGGATTTGTGTAATTGCCGTTTCCGTCGTCAGTTGAAGCTATTGTTGATTTGATGATATCAGCGTCAAGCATCGTATCCTCTCCTTCCGGAATTTGTATTTTAGCATAATCAGGAATTACAGACGGCTCATTTGGTTCATTGCAGGCTGAAAATGTTGATACAGCCATTAGCACGGTAATAGCTAAGCAAAGCAGTCGTTTCATGGCTTTCCTCCCCTTTATTATTCATACAATTCTCAAGGCTCAAACTGCCGTTAATGTTCTGTCACTCACCGAAATCAAGCCCGCTGACTGTAACATTATAGGTTATAGATGTGAACGGAATCTCATTGCCATCAACCATAAGCGCGAACCGATAGCCTATCCATTCTATTTCGGTTTCTGCCGCGAAAAGCCCGATATCCTCCGAGCCGTATATTAGCGAGCCGATTTTTTTGCCGTTCCAGCCGTTTGCAAGACCGTTTCCGGATTCGCTTGCAGGGTCGAGCGAAACATTTACAGGTATCTCAACCATGCCGTCTTCGGTTTCAAGGCTTAATGATTTTACAAGCACTTTATAGGCGGCGTCAGCGTCGGTATTGATAAAGCCGAGGTTCAGCACTTCGCTTTCTTCGGCAAACGAAGATGTTGTTATGGAGTAATCTCCGTTTTTTGTCACATCAAAAACAGCAGACGTTCCCGATGCGGGATTTTCTACCTGTGCGGTGAAAATCAGTGTTGTATAAGGGATTTCAGTCGTAGAAATCTCTTCCTCAGAGCGCAGCTGCTCTTCACCCTTTGTGAATCTCCACGATTTAAGCTCTATATCGGCGTCTGAAAAGACGAAATACAGATTGTGATTTCTTCCGTCAAACCGTGCGAAATCCTTTGAGCGAATCTTTGTATATTCGGAGCAGTCGAATTCTATAAAGGCGACAGCTTCTGAGGAAATATCGTCAAGGCGGACTTCTATTCTGCCCTTGCCCTTTACTTCGGCAATAAGCTCGGAAGCTCCGTAGCCGAAATCAACACCCTTTACATATACCCATGCGCCGTCTTCAGTGCTTTTTGCGGCAGGATTCGTCACCTTTTCATAGCCT
>CALDFS010000370.1 GCA_937942105.1 uncultured Ruminococcus sp.
GCCTTCCAAGCTGGTCGCGTGGGTTCGATTCCCATCACCCGCTCCATTTTTATGCGTCTTTAGCTCAGCTGGATAGAGCAACTGCCTTCTAAGCAGTAGGTCGCAGGTTCGAGTCCCGCAAGACGCGCCAGAAAACGACTTGCTTGCAAGTCGTTTTTTATACAAGCCGCATATGGATGATATGATGAATTTGTCCCGGTTAGGGACTGTTTTTTTAAGGAGAGACGAACATATGATTATTATTCATACTGTCAACAAGGATGACTTTGAAAAAGAAATCAAGACTGGCAGTTATGGCGCTAATAGTCTGGAAAAATGCGGCTTTATTCATTGCTCTGATTTGGATACATATTATCTTGTGGCACCTAATTTCAAGGATGATTATGCCGAAAAGGTGATTCTGTTAATTGATACCGAAAGATTGGACTGTGAAGTAAAATGGGAAGACGGCGGAGGGCTTGATTTTCCTCATATATATGGACTACTAAAGCAAGATGCAATCATAGGCGTTGTTGAGCACTTGTGGAGTGACGAAAGAGAATGGATTCCCAATGAAGAGCTGAAAAAATATGCCGTCGATGGATTCAGAAGGAAATGGGAAGGATAGCAACTATAATACAGCCACTAAATCGGCAAGGTTATTTGAGGCCTTGTCGGTTTTTCTATGCCTATTTGACTTCACATAATTTCCTAAGTTCAACGATTCGATGATATTACAACAACTGATTGGTAATTGATGTTTTTCTTTGCACATGCTATAATGTAATCACACCGGTGGAATACATTTATAGGAGAATGATATATGAACGTAAAGATAGGAAGAAGAATTAAGGCGTTGCGCAGTCGCGATGATGTCACTCAGGATAAGCTTGCCGAGGCACTTGGAGTTACAAGCCAGGCAATTTCCAAGTGGGAAAACGAAACAGGCTATCCTGACATAGAGCTTATCGCTCCGATTGCGAATTTTTTCAACGTCACAATAGATGAGCTTTTCGACCACGACAAGGAGGAAAAGGAGCGCAAAATCAAGGCGTATTGCTATAAATACGACGAGATGTTCAGAAGCTGGGAGCCTGTTGACAACCGCATAAGCATCATGAGGCAGGCGCTGGCGGAATATCCTGCGCAGGAAGAATTGCTGGTTCGGCTTGGCATAGCGCTGTGGTACAAATGGAGCCAATCCGTTAATGATGAATATGACAGATATTTATCTATGAAGGATGGTAAGGTGGTATTCAATTTTGATTTATGCAGAGCTCATGAGGGCTGGGAAGAGCCTGTAAGGATTTTTGAAGGGCTTCTTTCGACCTCAGTCAACGATAAAATCAGAATGGACTGCCATCAGCACTTAGCCGACATCTACGGAGCAATCGGCGAAAAGGAAAAGGTGTATCAGATTGCCGAACAGCATCCGTGGTGTAAAAACAATATTCTTTACGCCGCATTTAACGGAAAATACGAAGAAGCCAGAGCCAGCAGTCAAAGTCTTATTTTAGAAGCACTTTCGCACATTTGGGTTCATCTGCCGCTTCAGGTCAATGATTTAGCTTTGCAGGCGAGAACTAATGAGAAAATCATAGAGCTGTATCAGTTTGTATTCAGTGACGGCAATTACGGCTTTTGGAATAGCAAACTGTATGACTACTATATTTACCATGCTGTGCTATTGATAAAGCAAAGCAAAAACGAAGAGGCAATAACGGCGTTGGAAAAAGCTTTTGACCATGCAAAGCAGTTCGACATATATCTTGACAAGCTTCGCCGAGACGGTGAATATCGCTACACATCCGTATTTCTTGATTCTTATAAGGATAACTCCGATGAAGTATATGCGACAAAGCAGGTTCCGGAGTTCTTGGAAAATGAATTATTAGATGAGGAAGGCATCTGGTATAAGCCTCTGCACGGCAATCCGAGGTATGAAGACCTTGTAAAGCGTGTCAAGGAGGAAATCGCCAAATAAACCGCTCTTTCAATCAGCTGAAATGTGACCTATATGCATAAAACCGGCGCACAATCCCAAATTCGGGATCATGCGCCGGTTCTATTATGAAATCAATCGGAGATGGTAAAATAATTATTCTTCGAAGCTGCCAGCATTTTTAGCTTCGCGCTCGGCTCTTACAAGCTGCCGCTCTGCGTATAACATTCTGTATTCGGCGGGGGAAACATTCTCCTGCTTTTTGAATACCGCGCAGAAGTAGCTGCAATCGTTGTAGCCGACCGCCTTTGAGATATCATTGATGGAAAGCGAGGTATCCAAAAGAAGATTCTTGGCTTCAAATAATCTTTTCTTTGTCAGATGCTCAAAGGGACGCATATTCATACATTCGCGGAAAATCCGGCAGATATACTGCGGCGAAAGGTTGACTATCCGCGAAAGGTCGGTCAGCGAGATATCCATAGCGTAGTTTTTATCGATGTATTCGATAATTGACTTTAACTGCTCCATTCTGTGATTCTCCCTCGGAGATGACGGACAGGAGATGGTTCTGTTAAGCTCAACAAGGAAGGAATACAAAAGCCCGGAATTGGTGTATCCCGAATGAATATTAGGGGAGTGTATCGCCTTGAGCATTTTTTCCCATTGGCGCTCCAAACCGGTCATATCAACCGCCTTGAAAACTGTTGGAACATTCAGTCCCAGATTGACAAGAATCTGATCCACCGAAGCCCCCGAGAAGGATACCCAGTGGGTTTCCCAGTTGATGCCATCCTTTGCCATGTATTCATGGGGATAGTATGCGGGAAGGAAAAAGCCGGTGCACTTTGGAATTTTGTACTCCTCACCGTCGATAATAAGCACGCCCTCGCCGCGCGCGGTATATATCACCTGATGATAAACGTGCCCTGTCGGTCTTGTGCAGTGGCGCTCAGGGTCTGTGGCACCTACACCGGTAACATAAAGGGGAAGCTTGACCTCATCCCCTAAAAGAGCAAAATAAAATTCTTGCATTATTATGACCATGCCTTTCACGTAAACTCAAGCCTGCCGTCAGAAAGATTGTAGTATCAACTTCCGAAAGAGAAAAGCAGTAAAATCTATATTATATTATTATAATAACATTTTAATATGTACTTGTCAATGTTTAATTTAATCATATTTTCGGCCTGTAATACTTTTTTGATTTTACAACTTATACAATTAACAAATGTAAAAATATTATCATATCCTTTTTGCGGGATGCTCCGCTTTTCGGTCAAATAAGATTAAAAATGCCGCAGAATCAGCGTTTTTGTGAATCTGCGGCAAAAAATATTAAAGTATTCCTCCTGCTTTTCAAGCCATTCATCCATGGTGGCGGAAAGGCTTGCCTTCTTTTCTTCAAGATTTGCACATAGCTCGCCCATTTTTTGATAGTCCGAAGCGACCTCCGGCTGACATATCAGTTCCTCAAGCTCCTTTATTTCTGCCTCTAAGCTTTCTATCCTTGATTCAAGCTCTTTAATTTCCTGCTTCCGCTTGACATCCTCGGCACGTTGGCTCTTAGTGCGATACTGAGTTTTAGCGGCTTTTTTAGATGCTGTTTCCGCCGACTGCGCCGCGCTTTCTGCTTCAAGCTCTTTAGCGGTTAGATAATCGTCATAGTTTCCCTTGTATTCGCGGGTCGCGCCGTTCTTGACTTCTACAATTCGAGTTGCTATTTTGTTAAGAAGATACCTATCGTGAGAGACGAATATTATGGTTCCGGTAAATTCTGCAAGTGCGTTTTCAAGAACCTCCTTAGAAGATATATCAAGATGGTTGGTTGGCTCGTCTAAGATAAGCACGTTTCCGCGCCTCAGCATCATAAGTGCAAAGCTGAGCTTTGTTTTTTCGCCGCCGCTGATAACTCCGACCGGCTTGAACACGCTTTCGCCGGACAAAAGCACACTTCCAAGAACATTTCTTACCTGCAAATCGGTCATTGCAGGGTATCTCGAATGGATTTCCTCTATGACGGAATTTCGCACGTTGAGCTGTTCGTTTTTCTGGTCGAAGTACGCTATTTTAACATTCTGTGCCCAGAATATCTTGCCCTTTGAGTGAGGGTTGATGTTCTGAATCGATTTCAGAATGGATGATTTGCCTGCGCCGTTCGGACCGATAATTCCGACGCGTTCGCCCCGCCTTACAGCAAGCGAAAAGCTGTTTATCAAAGTGCGCCTGCCGCCGTCCACCGATATATCTATATCAGTGGCTTCAAATACCTCCTTGGGCGGCTCTATATCATATTCAAGCTTGATTTTTGCCGGCTTGTGATATACGTGCGGCTTCTCAACAGCGTTTTCCACGATCCTGTCAAGCATATGCTGCTTGGATTTTGCCGCCTTTGCGCTGGTTGCGCTGACGCGGTTCTTGTCAATAAAGAACTGAAGCTCCTTCATTTTGGACTGTTCGGCTTCGTAAAGCTTTTCCTGACGGGCTACCTCGGCCTTCTTTTCCTCAACGAATTTTGAGTAGTTTCCGGGGTATGATTTCAGCCTTTTGTATTCGATTTCGCAGATGCGGGTGCAGAGCCTGTCCAGAAAGTATCGGTTGTGTGAAACGGTGAGTATCGCGCCCTTGTAGTCTTTAAGGTAGTCTTCAAGCCACTGCATTGTGTCAAGGTCCAGATGATTGGTTGGCTCGTCCAGAATCAGCAAAGATGGCGCTTCAAGAAGCTGCTTGGAAAGTGCAAGCCTTGTTCTTTCCCCGCCAGAAAGCGAGTTCACCGAGCGTTCAAGGTCAAATCCGCCGAAGCCCATGCCGTTAAGGACTGTTTTGATTTTGACGTCAATGATGTAGCCGTCGTTGTTTTCGTAATGAGAGCTTAGGCGAGTGTATTCAGCCTCGGCGTCTTCAAGCTCCTTACCGGAAAGGGAAGAAAGCTTGTTTTCGATTTCGCTCATCCGGGCATATTCCTCATCAAGTGCGGCAAATGGCTTTCTCATTTCCTCGGCAATAGAGCACTCCGCCGAAAGCCCGACGCCTTGCTCTAAATATCCTATCCGGGTGTTCCCGGAATATGATATGCTTCCCGAACCGTCCGGCGCCTTGTCCCAGCCGATTTTTTCGGTTATTATTGATAGAAGTGTTGTTTTTCCGCAGCCGTTCACGCCGACAAGCCCGATCTTCTCACCTTCGTTTATGGTAAGGCAGATGTTTTCAAGTATAGACTCGCCGTTGTAGTATTTATATATGTTTTCCAGTGATATTAGCATAGCCGTTCTCCAAATCATGATGTAGTAACGTTTAAAAAAGCAGACTGCACAGGTTCAGCCGAAGCAGATTTCGAGCGTTACGGATATATTATATTACGTTTATCTCGATTTGGCAAGGCTCTTTTCTTTTTACCGTGAAAGTGCTATAATAACATCGGTGATGAAAGA
>CALDFS010000371.1 GCA_937942105.1 uncultured Ruminococcus sp.
CTGCTTACGGTATTTGCACTGATCGTCTGCAAAGGCATTCTGAAAGAAAACCTGGGCAGAAATACAGTGCTGTTATTGCTGGGGGCACTGTTGTCCTGGGGTGCCATGATCCTGTCCCCACACTATCCGGATCGGGCGGCTTTCGGAACGATGGTTTTGTTGATTTGTGCGATTTTATCCATGGCAGGGAAAATCGCAGACAGGCAGAAAGAAAATGTCTGGATGTTCTATGGCTGTGCCGTGCTGATCATCGTGAAATACCGGTATATCGCAGATTTCCTTTAGCCTTCTTTCAACCTCAAAGCACCTCGGAGCGGCTATGTCTTCAAGATTGATTCCGCCGAACGAGCCGGAAATAAGGTATATTGTGCGCACAAGCTCATCAACATCCTTGGATTTTATGCATATCGGGAAAGCGTCAACATCGGCGAATTCCTTGAACAATGCGCACTTGCCCTCCATAACCGGCATGCCGGCCTCGGGACCGATATCCCCAAGACCCAGAACAGCAGTGCCATCGGTTATGACCGCCACAAGGTTCGAGCGGCGGGTAAGGTCGTAGGAGCGATTGATATCCTCCTTGATGGCAAGGCAGGGCTCGGCTACTCCGGGGGTGTAGCAGAGCGAAAGGTCTTCCCTGCTTTCTACCTTCACGCGGGAAACAACCTCAATCTTTCCCTGCCATTCATAATGCTTTTTAAGTGATTCTTCTCTTATTGTCATAATTCATCGTCCTTATTGTTTATATTACATTCAAGCAATATGCTATTGATAGCGTCCTTTTCAAAGCCTTCATACAGATATTTTTTCAAAGGCTCATCACCGGCATAAATGTGCTTGAATACATCCACGCCATACTTCTTAATTATGTATAAAACATAGACTCCCGAATACAGATAACCGTTATTCTCATAGAAGTAGTTTTCATCGGATAATCTTTCAGCCGGCGGGTAGTTGTTAAGTTCAAGCCATGAAATATTAATCTGCTCTGCAAAAGCAACCGCTATTCCCTCGGAAATCAGAATATTGGTTTTTACCGGATCTCCAAGCTGGTCAAAAGCGATATGAATAACTTCGTGTTTGCAAACCTTTATCATATCTTCAAAAGTCCTGTCATGTACAACATTCGGAGATAATATACATAACTGTCGATTTGCATAATCCGCATTACCGACCATCCAATCCTGATATTCATCATCAGATTTGCCGGTCAGCTCTTTGAAAGTCGCCACATCAGGGCATAGGTGTATAGTAAAACGGGAGTTATCCTTTTTCAGATTGAAGGTGCTGATAATTCTTTCGTAGGCGGCATCAAATACCGCTAAAATACTGTCTATAATATTATTGTCTTTTTCATCATAGAAGACGGTGAAGTATTTTATTTCTATTGATTTTTGCATAAATCCTCCAGATGGCTTGTTATACCATTTTTTCGGGATGGAAATACTTATCAAACTCTTCCTCAGTGAGATATCCAAGCTCCACGCAGGCTTCTTTGAGTGTGATGTCCTCAAGATGAGCCTTATGAACCACCTTGGCGGCGTTTTCGTAACCGATATACGGGGTAAGAGCGGTTACAAGCATTAGCGAGCGGTTGAGGTTCTCATTCATCTTATCGCGGTTGGGCTTGATTCCGCGAACGCAGTTTTTCTCAAACGACGTGCAGGCATCAGCAAGAAGCCTTACCGACTGCAAGTAGTTGTAAATGCATACCGGCATGAATACATTAAGCTCGAAGTTGCCCTGAGAAGCCGCGAATGCTACGGCGGTATCGTTGCCTATTACCTGAACGGCAACCATGGTTACAGCCTCGCACTGGGTTGGGTTGACCTTTCCGGGCATTATAGAAGAGCCTGGCTCGTTTTCGGGAATGGTTATTTCCCCAAGTCCGCACCTGGGACCGCTTGCAAGCCAGCGAATATCGTTGGCTATCTTCATAAGGTCGCAGGCGAGAGCCTTTAATGCTCCGTGAGCGAAAACAAGCTCATCCTTCGAGGTCAGAGCGTGGAATTTATTTTGTGCAGTTTCAAACCTTGTGCCGGATATTCTGGATATTTCCTCGGCAACTGCGGTGTCAAAGCCTTTTGGAGCGTTCAGACCTGTTCCCACGGCGGTAGCTCCCAGCGCAAGCTGACGCAAAGGATTCAGCGAGGATTTTATCATTTCGATATCCCTGTCAATTGAAGCCCGCCAGCCGCTTATTTCCTGACCGAAGGTTATAGGCGTGGCGTCTTCAAGATGGGTTCTTCCGCTTTTTACTATATCCATGTTCTCGGCTTCAAGGCGTGAAAGAGTCTGCGAAAGCCAGCCAAGCGCCGGCAGAAGCGAATTTTCGGTTTCCATTACCGCCGCTATGTGCATAGCAGTCGGGAAGGTGTCGTTCGAGGACTGGGACATATTTACGTCGTCGTTGGGGTGCAAAAGCTTCTTGCCCAAAAGCTCGTTGCCGCGGTTAGCTATGACCTCGTTGACGTTCATGTTGCTCTGGGTGCCGCTTCCGGTCTGCCAAACGACAAGCGGAAAATGCTCAGATAGCGAACCATCCATAACCTCATGCGCGGCTTTTTCAATTGCCGTAAACTTTTCGGGAATCATCCTATCCGGTTGAAGTTTCCTGTTTACACGCGCGGCGGCTAACTTTAATATTCCAAAAGCGCGTATGATTTCGGCAGGCATCTTTTCAATGCCGATTTTGAAGTTTTCATAGCTGCGCTGAGTCTGCGCGCCCCACAGCTTATCAGCCGGGACAAGCACCTCGCCCATTGAGTCGTGTTCTTTGCGGTAATCCATATGTACATCCCCCTTATGTATTTTTTATCATTCTGTTACTGCTGTACTGCTATTCCTTGACGAAAACCAAATGATGAAAAAATGCGATATCTCTGTATTCCTGCATCTTCGATACGCGGCTTTCAAGCTGAACCATTTTCAGCTGCCAATCCTCATCGTTGTGCTTTTCTTGATTCTGCTGTAGATCCCAAAAGGTACGGATTCCGAATGTGTCAATCAATCTTAGTCTAACGTCCCACTTGGAAATATCATCGTCATCATAATATCTGATGGCACCGAACTGTGAAGATGAGCCGTCTTTTCCGTCCAACAGGGCGTTTGCCTTGTCAAAATCATCAAGCAAAACCGCCATTTGCATTACCCTGCCAGCGCGGTTATGCTTTACTAACGATAGTATCCCGCCGGTTTTAAGCAATCGGGAAAGCTCGTTTATCACCTGCTTTTTATCGTCGATATATTCAAGTACGTTGTGGCAGATGATCATATCGAATGAACTGTCAGGCATTTTTGAAAGAGATGATACATCGCCGACAATCTGCTCGTATTTATTATCCTTCCAAGCGTTTGCCAGCATAGCTTCCGACGGCTCTACAGCAATCACTTCATTATTCGCAGCAAACCGGTCGGCGGTGATTCCTTCTCCGCTTCCAAAGTCCAAAATCCTTTTGCCGCAGATTTCACCCATCTGCTGCCAGACAATCCTTTTAAACAACCTTT
>CALDFS010000372.1 GCA_937942105.1 uncultured Ruminococcus sp.
GATGGATTGCGGGCGGGCACGTTAAATGCTACAGCGCCGAATCCTCCTCCGCCCCGTGAGGGGGCTTTTTGGAGTCGGTGAGGGATTCTATAAAATGACGGATGATATTTTTACGTGTGACTATTCCGATAAAGCAATCCTTGTCGTCGATCACGGGGACGAAATTCTGGTTCAGGGCAAGCTCTAAAAGCTCATCCATGGTTGCGGTGATGCGCGCCGCAGGAGTTATTTTTTTCGGAAGGATATCGCGCAGCTTTAAATCCTCGGCATCGTAAATGGAAACGCCGTCGGTATCCTCTATGCTTTCGTCAAGCATATACCATAAGAAATCACCTTCGGTAACGGTGTTGACGTATTTGCCCCGCCTTGAAATAACCGGAATTGAGGTATAGCCGTGATGTTTCATTTTTTCTAACGCCTGACGGATGGTGAAATCATCATAAACATAGGCAACATCCTTTTTAAGGGTCAGGAAAAAAGCAATATTCATAGTGTCATCTCCTGTTGCAGTTGTAGTGTTCTTGATTATGAGCTGAACGGTGATGAAGGCTCTACGCCGTCCACCCATACATACTTTTCAAAATATTCTTCAAGGCAAAGCCCGCTGTTCATAACATCAGCCGCGTATTTTACCCCGACGTATCTGTAATGCCAAGGCTCGTAGATGTAGCCGGTTATATCCTCCTTGCCTTTAAGATACCTTAGGATAAAGCCGTATTCCGGCGCATGCTCCTGAAGCCAGGCAAACTCCTCGGTATCCTCAAAGCCGGTGTAGGTGTCCCAGTCGTTTTCGGTGATGATATCGGCGGCAAGACCGGCGTTATGCTCGCTTCCGCCGGGAGGGGCAATGTTGATAGAGGTATCGTAATAAGCCTCTTCATAGCTCATGCCGTAATCCTCCATGCGGGACTTTACGTTTCTTTCAAACAGCTTTTTCTGATAGTTGATTGTGCGGTATGCCGAAAGGACTTTAAGATTTATGCCATCCTCCTTGGCGGCAGCTATCATTTCGCGCATGTGCTTTGCGGCGGTTTTTTCCATTTCATAGCTGCCCTGAACGTAATCGGTTTCGATTTCATAATCCTCGGGCAGTAAGTAGGTTTTGTTTACGACATAGAAAAAGTCGTCCTCATCCTGATAGATATAGTCTTTGTCTATAGGTTCTTCACCGCTTTCTTCCGGCTGTGATTCGACCGTCCCGGAAGCCGTTGATGTCTCTGCCCCCGATACCTTTATCATCGTTACCGCCTCGGATGGGGCTTCGGATTCGGTTGTTGCTTCGGTAGTGACTTCGGTTGTGATTTCCGTGGTAGTTACAGCCGTTGTTTCCTCGGTTGTGGTTACGGTAACTTCGGTTTGAGCGGGAGTGGTGCATTCGTGCTCGGCATAGGTTGATTGGGTTACATCGCTGCTTTGCTCGGACGGCTTGCTGATATCTGCCGGATTGTTATTATGATCTGTGCAGCCGGCACAGCTTAAAACCGTTACAGCGGCGGCGCAGATAAGTAAAATTTGTTTCATGTCTGACCTCTTTAATTTATATTTTTGTCATGATTATTTTAGCACAATCAAGCTGATTTGTCTACACCTTATAGATTACAATCTGCTTACATATTTATTACAAAGGAAAGGATGAGTTTTGTGAAAAATACGGATATGAAAAAGAGCATAACCGAGTTTCTGGCAGGAGGACTTTTTGCCTTCTCGATGTTTGCCGTTGCGAGCTT
Organism: uncultured Ruminococcus sp.; assembly: GCA_937942105.1. Classification (GTDB taxonomy): domain Bacteria; phylum Bacillota; class Clostridia; order Oscillospirales; family Ruminococcaceae; genus Faeciplasma. The sequence goes on from CALDFS010000372.1 coordinate 1,728, forward strand.
TGCGGTTTATTTTGCTCAGTCGGAGGGCTTTTTTGACTTTGTAAGGAGCATTGCATACGTTTCGGCTGACATTTCATCCTACAATTCCTCTAAGGCGGATTATCACGCTTCGGAGGAAGAAGGAAACAGTATGATGCCCGAGCCGGAAACAGAGCAGGAGCAGGATTTGGGATATCGCGAAAACGAGCTTATTGTTTCGGATATGCTTCAGAAGCTTACAAGCGATACGGGATGGCCTTTAGACCAAGCACCGAAGGAGACTGAGGAGCCGGAGGACAAATCGGAGGTACCGGCGGGGGAACTGAAATATCCCGATAAGCTTGGCGAAAGCGGCGGAAGGATAATCCGCAGGACCTATTCCTACAATCCGTCCACCACGTGTATAGACCTTCCCAACGGGGGAATGCTCAGAAACAACGCGGATATAGACATGGATTACATAGCCGAGCAGGTCTTGAAGGAGCCTGAGCTTGATATCAGGCTCGACGGCAGCCCGCAGGTGCTTATAATGCACACCCACACCACCGAGTGCTATGAGCCGGAAGCGCGGGACAGGTTCGACGCCGATTTCGGCCTGCGGACGACCGACCTTGACAAAAGCGTTGTGGCTGTCGGCAATGAGATAACCGCCGCCCTTGAAGCCGCCGGAATAGGGGTGATCCACGATACTACCGTTCACGATTATCCCCGCTACACAGGAGCATACGACCGCAGCTCAGAGACGGTTGAGCGCATCCTGCGGGAAAACCCATCCATAGAAATAGTGCTGGATATCCACCGCGACGCCATTGAAGCCGACGGCGAGCGCTACGCCCCAGTATGTACAGTAGACGGTGAAACGGCCGCACAGATAATGATAATCTGCGGATGCACAAACGTTCCACAGTACAGGTACAATTTAAGATTCGGCGTGAAGCTGCAATCGAAGCTTGAAAGCGATTATCCCGGGTTTACAAGACCGCTTCTGGTGGCGGAACGCAACTACAATCAGGAGCTTACAAAGGGCTCGATACTCATTGAGATGGGTTCAAGCTCGAATTCGCTTGACGAAGCACTTTACAGCGGCAGGCTTTTGGGAATGAGTCTGGCTGAAATGCTTACGGAAATTGCGGAAAGAGGGGAGTAAGGTAAGAACAGCTTGCAGGTGACAGGGAATCCCGATAAAAAACAGATTTCCGGCGGATTTTTCTGACTTTTTTTAGCTTTCCTCTTGTCTCGCGGTAAATTTTGTGCTACAATAGCTTTTAATATCATACTTTAAAATGGTAAAAGAATTCGGGTCTGCGCAAAGTTGCCGACAGGTAAAGATGAAATCTGCGCGCGGGTCTGAGATACAGGAAAGGAAGGTCAAATATGAAGGCTGTAATATCAGTTATCGGAAAGGACGCTGTTGGAATTCTTGCAAAGGTTTCCGCAATGTGCGCGCAGTACAACGCAAACGTCACCGAGGTTACCCAGTCGGTTTTGCAGGACGTTTTTGCAATGGTCATGCTGGTGGATATCGCCAAGCTGAGCATACCCCTGAGCGAGCTTTCGGACAGGATGAGCGCCATGGGCAAGGAAATGGGTCTTTCCATCTACGTTATGCATGAGGATATTTTTAACACTATGCACCATATTTAATCAAAAATATATGCATGCACTAAGTTTAATCAAGGATTAACACCTTGCATAATATTTAATCACATCGGTAGGACAACAGGAGTGACATTATGATAAATTTAAGCGATATTCTTGAAACTATCCGCATGATTCAGGACGAGTGCCTTGATATCCGCACCATAACAATGGGCATATCACTGCTTGACTGCATAGATTCGGATATAGACAAGGCTTGCGAAAAGGTTTACAACAAGATAACAAGCTGCGCCAAGAATCTGGTAAATACCGAGCAGATGATGGCACTGGTGAAGGAAGCCGGCCACACCGTCACTGGAGACCCGGAAGGGG